>NZ_BAFY01000323.1 GCF_000308555.1 Nocardia cyriacigeorgica NBRC 100375
GGTGCCCCGCGACGCCGTCGTGATCACCTCCAAGGTCGGATACTTCCGCGGAACGGCCGCACACGGCTATCAGCCCCTGCACATGCGCCACCAGCTCGAACAAACCCTGCACAACCTCGGCACCGACCACCTCGACATCTACTTCTTCCACCACCCCGACTTCGGCGGCAACGACACCTACCTCGACGCAGCAATCGACACCATGCGCAGATTCCGCGACCAAGGGCTCATCCGCGCGATCGGCATGCGCGGGCCACACCGGCACGCCCTTGACCGGCTCACCGGCGCCACCACCGGCAACAAATACCAGCGCTTCGTGCAACTGTTCAACAACATCGACCCAGACGTGCTGGCCGTCCGCGACAACCTGCTCACGCCCCAATCCCGGGCCGGAATCTTCCAACTCGCCGACCACCACAACTGCGGCGTCCTGATCACCAAACCCCTCGCCCAAGGCCTGCTCACCGGCAGCCACCACCCCACCCGGCCCCGCCAATTCGGACCCGGCGACCACCGATCCCGCAAACGCTGGTTCACACCGACGGCAGTCACGATCATCACCGACGGACTCGACCAACTCCGACGCCTCGCCGGCCCCGACCCCGCTGACCTGATCCGCATCGCTCTGTGGTCGTGCCTGCAACGCAGTGACAACGCCGCAGTCCTGGTCGGATTCACCAGAGCCGAACAGATCACCACCAACATGACCTGCCTCGGCGACCCGCCGCCTGCCCACACCATCGACACCGCGCGCCGCATCACGGCCGACGTTCAACAGCGGCTAGACGCCACTGGGCAGGTCTTCACCGACGAACCACAACCGAAAGACGCTCACCATGGATGACCGCCGTGCAATCTGCATCTCCTGCGCCGAAATCGAACGCCGCCCCGACTCCCACCTGCTGTGGGACCTCCTCGGCCGCGACATCGGCGAATCGTATCTACTTTACGAAAGCGAGAACTTCATCGTCGTCCCCGGCGCGGGCGCCCTCGTCCCCGGCTACACCCTCATCATCCCGCGCGAGCACATCCTGTCGCTCGGCTACCTCCCAGACCACCTCGACACCGAATTCGACACCCTCCTCACCGGTGTCAAAACCTGGCTCACCGCCGAATTCGGGGCAGAAGCCCATGTTTTCGAGCACGGCGCGAAGAACTTCCGGGAAAAAGGCGGCGCCTGCGCCGACCACGCCCACACCCAAGTCGCCCCGATCGGCACCACCGACATCTACCTCACCGCACTACAACGCGACTTCACCACCACCGAAACCAGCACCTACCTCGACGCCGCCCGCGATACCGTCGCCAGAGGGGACGGGCACCCCTACCTGTTCACCCACTCCGACACCCACGGCGGTGCCATCGCTATCGCCACCGGCGCCAAAAGCCAATACTTCCGCCGCCTCCTCGCCGCACAAATCAGCAAACCCGACGAATGGGACGGCGTACTCTTCCCCTTCCTCGACAACATGCGCGCAACCATCGACGCCGCACTGACACTGCCCAAATACCTGGAACCTGGCACAGAGTGCGGGAGCAGGAAACGGCGGTGACAGTGACAGTCATCTCGGCCACACCGCAGAGCGCCGTCATTTCGATTCAGCTCGCCGAATTTCGTGTTCGCGGTAGCGACTGATCATAGGATCGGGCCGTGCAGCTGCGAGAGTTCATCGGCCCGCCGATCGCCGAACGCGAGCTGACCAGAAATGGCGAGCGGGTTCTGGTCAAGTTCGCACTACCCGCTCAATTCGACGGCGGCAGTGGCTACGGGTGCTCGATCCGAATCGACGGCATCCCAGAACACACGACGGTGTACACGATCGGCGGAGTCGATTCGGAGCATGCGCTGATCCAGGCCCTCCAGTTCGCTGATCGCATCGTCTCCGACGCCGGTTGTCTGTGGAACGCCAGCTCCGATCTCGGACTCGTCCCACCGCGATTCGGCCACGACCTTCTCGCCTGCCTCCGCACGGAAGACGCCGGTGCGCAACGTGAACAGTCGACCGCGTCGGAGCGGCAGCAGTCGGAGAATGCACGGGCGACGGTGAGAACGACGCAATGGGCAGGCAACGATGAGCAACGATGACCAGGATGCTGGGTTCGAGTATGCCCAGCAGGATCCAGCCTTTCGCGACTGGCTGGCAGCCATGGACGCTCAGCGGCGGAGCGTCCGCCACGGCTGTTCCGTCGAACGATTGCGTTCTGGCGGGCTTCTTCGACAAGCGCCTGAAGCTCGAGAGAGGTTGGTTCGTCTATGCCGCGGTGCGGCCTCCGCTGCGCAAGCTTTCGCCAGTAGCGGAGGTAGGTCCGCCGCGCCTTCCGACACCGCTGCCTCGACCCGCTGTGTGTACTCGGCAAAGGTTGGAGTTCGACCATTCTCGTGTGGCGTTCGCAGCAGTGCTTCGGGCTGGACACCGACGCGAGCGAGAAGTGCCCGTGCGACCTCTAGATCATTGGTGGTCATGGCGCTGCCGACCGATCGCCAAGACCATCGGAGAGCGTGTCCTCGACAACTCCGGGTGGGATGACCGCGACAGTAGCGCACTCCGGCAATGGGATGAGTAGGACGCAATCTCCCGGGAGGATACCGAGGGCGCGGTGAATGGCGACGGGCAGGTGAATCTGCCCGAACGGCCCCACTGTGAAGCGGTCGTCGGACCGGTCGGTACTCCGAATGAGAATCACACCTCGGCTAACGGCGTATGTGATGGCATGACCAGCGCCCCAGCCCATCGCATTGAATGCGGAGCGGCCCGACACTCGCGCTCGGTCACTTACAACCGATGAGAAGAAGGAGAAGCTCGACGAAGCGGTTCGTGGGGCTGTCGCGTAGGCCCGTTGCGGGAGGGGCAGCCCAGACGGCGTGGAGCCAAGAACGGCAGTGAATTGATCGTGTCGAATCAGCATAGGACGCTCTGTTCAATCCTGTGTCTGCCAATTCTCCCGACTCCATGAAACCTGAGATTCAGAGATTACGCCACCCTGGCCTGAGGACGCCATCGTTCCGCTGGCCCGGCCACGCCGACCGTAGCGCCGACTGCGTGTCCGGGATACGTCTGCTCATGACACTGCGACCAGCACTACGACGGCCGCCGCGTACTTCCCTGTCAAGCACCCGGAATGGCAGGAGCCCGCGAGGGCGGACTCGGTAGTGCTCGGCACGGTGTCAACGTCATCAACGGCCTCGGTAAACCCAACTCCCACGCCCTGATGATCAAGGAGCCCCTCGTGCTGCCCCGGTACCTCTGGTCAGCGCAACAAGACGCGGATTCCGACCTGCTCGGACATTGTTTCCCTCTGAATCGCTGCTCACGGTGCTCCCGCAGTCAATCACCACGCGCCCCAACACAAGACCGATTCCGAGGTCTTCGACCCTGAACGGTTCGCGCCCGATCGACGACACAGGGGCGAGAGTCATCGGGCCTATTTGGTGAGATGTCGACACTCGGAACGAAGAATAAGCTCTCGCCCTACCAGCAGCGGACATCCGCCGAACAGTAGGCCTCGCCCGCACGTAGCCGCAGGCGAATCCTCCGAACTGCTCGGACAACTCGCGTGTCATGTACGCCGGAACTCGTTGGGAGAGCGGCCGGTCCATCGCTTGAAGGCGTGTGAGAAGTTGGCGAGGTCGCTGTATCCGAGATCCGTGGCGATCTCACTCACCGACATGGATCGGTCGAGTAGCCGCAGCATCGCACGTTCGCGCAGGACTGACTGGCACAACGCGCGAAAGGTGGTCCCCTCCTCGGCGAGGCGACGCTTGAGCGTGCTGGTGGACATCGACAGCTCGTGGGCGACCGACTGGCTACTTCTTCGTCCCGGATCTTTCTCCAACAGCCGTCGTACCTTCTCCGACAACGGTATGGCTCCGCTGCGCTGATCGAGAGTTCGTTGCAGATCGACGATTGCGAGTCGATACGCTACGGGATCGGTGAACCGGCAGACCTCGTTGAGCGTGGCGGCAGGGATATGGAGGAACGATGTCGGAGCGTCGAAGAACACGCGCCCGGCTAGCATATTTTCGTGACCGGTCGGGAAGGCTGGCGCCGACCAGCTCAGATGGAGTGATATGGTCCGTACTTCGTCGGCGAGCATGTCGAGCAGCCGCACTAGCGCCGACCCACTGTAGGTGACGACCAGGCAGTCCAGAGCCGGATCACGTGTGTGTCCGGTAAGCCCGACAGTGAGGCCGCGCTCACTTGGATGGAACTGTGGGCTGACCGCTGTCGAAATCAACGGCAGGTATGTGAGCAGCTCCACGATCTCGGCCACCGACCCTGCGCTCACCAGCGGGAAACTCAGCGGGCCGAAGGATGTCAGCTGGGCCTGTTCGGCGAACGCGAAGCCGAGCAGGGTTGCCTGGTCGGCATCGAGCTCGGGGTAGACCTCCCGAAACCAGCGCAGCGGGATCTGGACGTCATTCTTGATCAGGGCCGGCTCGTCGATTCCTTCGCGAACCATGATGTTGCGAAGTTGTGCGACGGTATCTGGGTCAAGCGCTTGGCTCTCGAGCAGCTGAACGAACACGAGCGGGGGGACACCGGCGTCGCCACGGTATGCCCCCATCATTTGATGTCTCCGTCATCTCGCTGAGCCGAATTCACAAGTTTCTGCCCCTGTCGAACATAGCCGTCGATCACCTCTTCGGCAAGACTTTTACCAGGTATTCACATCGAGGCTACGTATCAGGAGTTGCCATGGCAGTTGTCACCTTTGTCTCCCACGACGGAGAGAAGCATGAGGTGCCTCTCGAAGAGGGGCGCTCACTGATGCAAGTCGCGACAAACAATGCGGTTCCCGGCATCGACGGTGACTGCGGAGGCGAAGCCGCGTGCGGTACCTGCCATGTGATCGTCGATCCGCACTGGATCGAGCGGGTCGGCTTCTCCGGCCCTGAAGAGGAGGAGATGCTTGCGATGAACCCTGAGCGCCAGCAGACCTCTCGGCTGTCCTGCCAGATGATTGCCTCCGCGGACTGGGACGGTTTGACCGTCCAATTGCCTGAGTTCCAGATGTGACAACGAGAGACGGTTGAATCGTGATGAATATTCCTTCAGCAATCACCGCCAAGGTGCAGTCGACCATCCCGATGGATCTGCAGATCCAAGGCGCACATCTGTACGACAAGACGCGTCGCTGGGTTACCGGGACGAATGGGGAGAAGCTCTTCGTCGAGAAGCCCATCCCGCCTGTCGATGAGGTCGAGCTCGCCGACATCGATCTCAGCAACCCCTTCCTCTATCGTCAGGGGCGCTGGCAGGACTACTTCGAGCGGTTGCGCAACGAGGCTCCGGTCCACTATCAGCCCAACAGTCCGTTCGGTCCATTCTGGTCCGTCACGCGTCACGCCGACATAGTGGCCGTCGACAAGAACCATGAGGTCTTCTCCGCCGAGCCGTTCATTATCATCGGGGCGCCGCCGCGCTTCCTGGATGTCGAGATGTTCATCGCGATGGACCCACCACGCCATGACACGCAGCGGGCCGCGGTCCAGGGTGTTGTCGCACCGAAGAACTTGCGTGAGATGGAGGGTCTGATTCGATCGCGTGTCCAGGAAGTGCTGGACGACCTGCCCGTGAATCAGCCGTTCGACTGGGTACAGAACGTCTCGATCGAGTTGACCGCTCGAATGCTCGCGACCCTGCTGGACTTCCCGTACGAGCAGCGTCGCAAGCTCGTCTACTGGTCAGATCTCGCGACCTCGATGGAGCAAGCCAATGGCGGTCCCTCGGACCTTGACAAGATATTCCCCGGCATGCGCGATATGGCGCGCGGTCTCAGCGCTCTCTGGCACGACAAGGCGGCCCGGACAGCCGGCGGGGAGGAACCCGGCTTCGATCTGATCACCATGTTGCAGGGTAACGAGAACACCAAAAATCTGATCGACCGCCCGATGGAGTTCTTGGGCAACCTCTTGTTGCTGATCGTCGGTGGCAACGACACGACCCGGAACTCGATGAGCGGCGGTGTGCTTGCACTCAACCGCTTCCCTGACCAGTTCGATAAGCTGAAGGCGAACCCGGGCTTGATCCCCAATATGGTCTCGGAGATCATCCGGTGGCAAACTCCGCTGGCCTACATGCGCCGGATCGCCAAGGCAGACACAATTCTGAACGGCCAGTACATCCGCAAGGGCGACAAAGTGGTGATGTGGTATGCCTCGGGCAATCGCGACGAGCGCGTGTTCGAACGACCGGACGAGTTCATAATCGACCGGTCCAACGCCCGCAACCATATCGCTTTCGGCTTCGGCGTCCACCGCTGCATGGGCAACCGGCTGGCCGAGCTGCAGCTTCGGATCCTCTGGGAGGAGCTGCTTCCTCGCTTCGAGAATATCGAGGTCGTGGGGGAGCCCGAGTACGTGCAGTCCAACTTCGTGCGGGGCATCAGCAAGATGATGGTCCGCCTCACTCCGAAGGCAGACGTATGAGTCTACAGCGAGCTCTCATCGTCGGGGCCGGCCATGGTGGAGTCCAACTCGCGGCCAGTCTGCGCCAGGATGGGTGGACGGGCGAGGTCGTCCTCATCGGCGAGGAGCCGACTCTACCCTATCAACGCCCTCCGCTGTCGAAAGCCTATCTGGCCGGGAAGAGCACAATTGACGAGCTCGCGATCCGCAGCGCGGAATTCTATCGCAAGCAGGGAATCAAACTCGTGGATGCGACAGTAGAGGCGATCGATCGATCGGCTGGTCGCCTCGCACTGAGCACTGGCGACGCATTGCCCTATGACAAGCTCGCGCTGTGCACTGGTGCCCGCCCTCGTCGGCTCGCCACCTCGGGCGCCGATCTGGCAGGGGTCTACTACCTACGCACCACCGCCGATGTCGAGATGATCCGAGCCGCTGCCCGCCCCGGGCGGCGGGCCGTGATCGTCGGCGGCGGCTACATCGGACTGGAGACGGCCGCCTCCCTGCGAGCTTTGGGTCTTGAAGTCACCGTGCTCGAGGCGACCGAGCGCGTCCTCGAACGGGTCACTGCCCCGCAGGTCTCGGCGTTCTTCGACCGAATCCATCGGAACGAGGGCGTGAACATCCGCACGCACGCGCTGGTCGAGGCTGTGTCTGGCGACAGCCGGGTCCGAGAGGTAGTCCTGTCTTGTGGTGAAGCGATTCCCGCCGACCTCGTCATCGTCGGCATCGGCGTGGAGCCGAACACCGAGCTCGCGGCCGCCGCAGATCTGGTCGTCGACAACGGAGTCGTAATCGACGACCAGGCTCAGACCAGTGACCCCGATATCGTCGCGGCTGGGGACTGCGCCAGTCACCGGATGGCCCGTTACGGCCGCCGTATACGCCTGGAGTCGGTGCCGAGCGCCAGCGAGCAGGCCAAGGTCGCGGCCGCGACCATCAACGGGAAGTCCAGGAAGATAGCGGCGCTTCCGTGGTTCTGGTCGGATCAATACGATCTCAAGCTCCAGATCGCCGGCCTCAACACCGGATACGACGAAGTCGTCCTCAGCGGGGACCCAACCGGGGACCGCGACTTCACCTGCTTCTACCTCCGCGCCGGCGAGCTCGTTGCCGCCGACTGTATCAACCGCCCCCGCGACTTCGTATTCAGTAAGCGGGCAATCACGCAGCAACTCCACATCAACCGGGACGAACTGTTGCTCGCCGGCTCGGCCTGAGGCCACGGTCTGTTGGGTGATGGATACGCGGCAGTGCGTGGGGCGGTAGGCCAGCTCAGCGGTGGCTGACCCGCTCTCGCTTCGATGCACCGGTTTTACCCAACCCCCAGCCGATTGCGCGACGTTCAGTGCATAGCAGCCCGTCTCGTGTTCGGCCGATGGTTGCAGCCCCAGCAGTGCACGATTCGGGACTGAACCAGCCGACTCAGTCCTCGCTGAGGAGCTCGACGTCGTCGAGCCGGGTCAGCGGATCGCGCCGAAACAGGAATCGCTGGGGATCGCGTCGGTTGTGTGGAGCCGCATCGTGGTTGCTGCCAACGCGTTGGCGTAGGCGTCACCGACCGACCCGACCGACCGCCGGAGATCCGAGACCGCCAGTGCTTCCACGAGTTTCACTGCGGTGTATCGAGACCTCACATCGGAATGATGTATCGCTCCACCGACCGGAAGACCTTCGCGAGCCCGCAGAGCGACCGCGGGCCGGATCGCCTTCTCCGCAAACGTGGCGTCTTCGCTGGTCGAGCATTCCGAGCCGAGGACGCAGCCGGCGTAGGCATCGACGACGAACGCGGTAGACGAACATCGGTGATCAGGCGGATGTAGGTGAATCGGCCATGAGCCGCGTGTTCTGCGCCAGAACCCGAAACTGCCGGTCCGCCAGGTCGGTCGCTCTCGACGCGGCCTGGTTCGGTTTGGTCATGCCGACCTTCTTGCCGCGCACGATCAGCCACTGCTATCGCGGCCGCTAGTCGCACGAAGAAAGATGTTGCCGCTTCGCGGATTCCGATCGTTCCTCGGATTCCCTATTCGTGCGGTGCAGCTGGCAAATCTCCCTCGCTGCCTCCGTCGACACGCCTTCGGCGCCGCCGGTGTCGACCGCGGCGCGGCGCACCCAATTGCGCAGGGCTTACGGGTCGC
Source organism: Nocardia cyriacigeorgica NBRC 100375 (assembly GCF_000308555.1). GTDB lineage: Bacteria > Actinomycetota > Actinomycetes > Mycobacteriales > Mycobacteriaceae > Nocardia > Nocardia cyriacigeorgica. The sequence goes on from NZ_BAFY01000323.1 coordinate 8,548, forward strand.
TCCGAGCCTCGCAGAGACCGCTTTCATTCCGCCGAAATGCGTGGGCACCACACCCGGGCGGTTCATCTGCCGGAGCTGCCTGGTCGCGATCATTCCCGTCGATCAGGGCTTATGGGTGGACTGGCAATGCCGAAGCAGGCAGTGCGAAACGGCGCCACCCAGCGACGGAAGCGGAGCAAAGTGCAGCCGGAGTAGTGACCGAGGGAGTATCTTCGGTGGCCGATGCCTGCCAACCCGCCCCTGCACCACAACCGCACTTTCCTCGGCCGTAGATGGGCGAGACTGCTCATGTGGATGGTGTCGTCGCACGTCGCGGTTGCTATCGGCCGACTTTCGCCGGGGCGATATCGCTCGGTTGCCAGAGGGTCGCTCGCGCGTCCCGGGATCGATCGAAATCCTCTATTGACACTGCGTGAGCAGCACCACATACTCATACCCTGAGTATCTGGTACTTGCAGTAGTGCACAAGGAGGTGCCGTGAGCAGGGTGCGCTCGATAATGACCCGACGAGGTACGTCATACCGGCGAAGCCATTCCGATCATTCGGAGAACGAGCTATGCCGGATCGTCGACACTTTCCTAGCGGGCGCGCCAGTTGCGTTGCGGAGCGATACTCTTGGTTAGGACGGGAATCTGTGGTAATGCCTGAACGTAGCGCGCTATCGACGTCGACGAGGTTGCTCAGGGAAAACTTTTCCGAAACCGTAGTGTCGGCGCTCAGAACTTTTGGCCGGTCGACGCAGATGGCTTCTGAGTCGGCTGCGGGAGCAGTAAGCGATATCGTTCGTTTGAGATTCCAGTGGCGAGAGGCACTGAATCAAGCTTGGTATCTGATCACCGTTACTGCGATTCCGGCCATCCTGATGGCCGTGCCTTTCGGTGTCATCGTTTCCGTCCAGGTCGGAAACTTGATTCATCAAATCGGGGCGGACTCCCTGCTCGGTGCCGCTGGTGGATTGGGTGTGATCAAACAGGGCGCCCCCATGGCAACAGGGCTGCTGCTGGGTGCGGCCGGAGCGGCCGCAATCGCGGCGGATCTGGGTGCACGTAACATTCGCGAAGAAATCGATGCCATGCGAACGATGGGCATCAGCCCCTTGCACCGACTCGTTATTCCTCGGATGGTGGCGATGGTTTTCGTCGCGCCGATGCTCAATATCTTGATCATCTTCACGGGCGTGATAGCTGGATATGCGGTCGCAATCGGCCCCCAGGGAGTGACCCCCGGCAGCTACTGGGGAACGTTCGGCTCTTTCACCGTTGTCGCGGACATCGGTGTCTCGATAGCCAAGTCCGTGCTGTTCGGATTCATCGTGGTCGTGATCGCGTGCCAGCGGGGGCTGGAGGCAAAAGGCGGTCCGCGCGGAGTGGCGGATGGCGTGAACGCGGCTGTAGTTCTCTCCGTAGTTTCCATCGCCATCACGAACCTCATAATTACTCAGCTGGTGTCGATGTTCCTTCCGACGAGGCTGGCCTAGATGTCGGAGGTAAAGGTTACTCCACCTCGGCTGGCGAGGCTCAGGAGAAGAATAGCGCCGTTCGGAGCGCGCATCGCGCCCCTGGAGTCGATCGGTTTCGTACTCGCGTTCGTTTGGGAGGCGCTGTCCGCGATCCCGTTCACGATCAGGCGATATCGAGCCGAGACTATGCGCGTGATCACGGATATGACATGGGGCCAAGGGTCCATTATCGTCGGCGGTGGAACTGTGCCGATGCTGGTGGTACTCGGTCTGGTGATCGGAGGCTCGGTCGGTGTAGAGTCCTTCACCACTCTCAACCTGATCAGCATGGGGCCGGTGACCGGCATCGTTTCGGCCTTTGCCAATACACGGGAACTTGCACCGATTGCTGCGGGCGTCGGGTTCGCCGCACAAGCCGGATGCCGTATTACGGCCCAAATCGGCGCTATGCGGATCTCCGAGGAGATCGATGCACTCGAGTCGCTTGGACTGCGATCGATACCGTTCGTTGTGACCACCCGGGTCATCGCCGGGGCCGTGGCAATCATTCCGACATTCTTGATCGCCTTGATCCTGAGTTATGCCGCTTGTCGCGCGGTGATCGTGCAACTTCATGGCCAAGCCGCCGGTGTCTACGATCACTATTTTTATCAATTCATCAGCGGCTGGGATGTGACGGCCTCGGTGATAAAGGTTCTCGTATTCGGGACGGCTGTGATTCTTATCCATAGCTATCATGGGTTCTTCGCCGTTGGTGGGCCAGAAGGCGTCGGAATCGCATCTGGACGTGCTGTCCGAGCAAGCTTCGTGGCAATCATCGGTTTGGATATGGTGTTGACCCTCCTCCTGTGGGGCGTCAACTCCTCCATCGAATTTACGGGGTGAGAAACGATGTCTCGCTATGAAATGCCGGGTGTGTCGACATCGAAGCGGTCATCGGTCATGCTGGGTGTTCTCGCCGTGATCACAGTGATCGTAGTAGCCTTGACCTGGACTGTTGTGATGGCCCTACAGGATGATAATCGAATAGTGGTACTGCTGCGTACCGAGTCCATCGGCGACGGAATCACCGTCGGAACACCCGTTCGATTCGACGGTATCGAGATAGGTGATGTTTCGGCGATCGAATCGGACGATGGGGCGAAACAATTGATTCTCAGACTGGAAAGCGCCGAATCGGCAGGTCTCACGGACGGGCTGTTCGTCGACTACTCGCCATCGAACTTGTTCGGCATCAGTGAAATTGCGCTGAAACCAGGTGATGGTGGGGCTCCATTACGGGATGGCAGTATCGTCGATTTGACGGGGCCGCGAGCCGACCGGCAACGAGACGCAACGATGGGTGTTCTCATCCGCAGCGTAGCTCAAGCAACTGGAGACATTCTCGTCCCGGAATTGACCGAGATCCTGACACGGGGCGCGACAATAGCCCGGCAATTCACACCTCTCATGGAGGCAATCGTTGTATCCAGCCGGAACATTGCTGAAACCCAGACGATGCCGATATCGCAGCTGCTGGACCAATACGGTTCCATGCTAGTCGGGACTGCATCGATGATCGACGGTACGGTCGGCCTCATAAATCGGCTCACCACGATCGAGATCTTGAATACAGATCGTGAGCTGTTCGATTCGACAGTCAATACTGTAGGTCGGGAGTTCTTTCCTGGGCTGGCGGAAACTCTATTCGCGGCTCAGGGTCATCTGTCGGACTATGCGGCTATGCTCGCTCCGGTTCTGTCAACGGCCACTAAAATGGTACCTACCCCCGGCGCCTCGAGCATGCAGCTCACTGAACTCCTATCACGTCTAGACCGATCATTCACGTCGACTCCAGACGGTCCGATTCTGAACATCGAGTTGGTTCTCGATATGGTTCCAGCGTTCACCGCGTTCTTGCCGGGTCTTCCGCCGACATCCAACATCGGAGGTGGCCGATGACAAGACAGCGAAGTTTTCTGGCGACCAGCGCAAAACTTATCGTGTCTGCCGTCGTGATCACTGTGCTGCTCGCGATCATCGTTCAGACGGTGCAACGCCCCGTATCTGGAGACGTGGTAGAATTCTCGGCTGAATTCGTCGACGCGAACGGCCTCAAGGCCGGCGACGATGTCCGTATGGATGGTCTTCGAGTTGGCGAGGTACGATCGATTACCTTGGATGCCAGTGGTCGAGCGGTGGTTGGATTTGCGGTCCAGCGCAATCACCCGATCTACGAGAACACTGTGCTGGCGATTCGCTATCAGAACCTCGTAGGACAGCGATATCTCGATGTTCAACAATCATCGCCGACCACAGCGGAGTTGACGGCCGGACATAAGATCGATATTGCCAACACGATCCCGTCGTTCGACATTACGGATTTATTCAACGGCTTACAACCGGTACTCGCAGAGCTGTCGCCCGAAGCGGTGAACAAGTTCGCAGAGAACATGATCGCTGTCATCGAGGGAGACGGAGCGGGCGTCGGTTCCGTCCTCGACTCTATCGAAGCCTTGTCCAACTATGCGCTGGACAGGCAAGCGGTAGTCACCGTTCTGGTCGGAAATCTCAAAGAGATATCCGACCATATCGGTGGCCGATCCTCGCATCTCGTCCGACTTGTCTCGGAGCTGGCCTCGGTTGTGTCCACGTTGCGTAGCAAGGTGGATGGAATTGTCGAATTCGCCCTCATGGCACCAGACGTGATCGCGCCATTGAACGGCCTTCTTGAGGCCTTCGGCTTGACGGCCGGACCTAACGCCGATGCCGATGCCCTGTTGGGGGCAGTATTTCCGGACCCGGAACAGGCGGTCGAGGTGCTGCGGAAGCTGCCGGCCGTTCTCGAGACACTGAATGCGTGGGTTCCCGCCGATGGACCGGTCATCAATCGTAACTGCTCGAACGGCAACGCCGAAGTTCCGGCGCCGTTACATGTGTTGATCAGTGGGCAAAGGATCTCGATATGCGAGCGGTGATCAGTAAGCTATTCCGTGTTCGCGGGGGTACCGCGTTGCAGACGGTGAGTGCTCCCCTTCGAAGCATGGACCGAGAATTGCGCTGGGCTGCCGTCGGGGCCGCAGTGATGGGAGCGGTCTTGACGGCGAGCGTAGTAGTCTACGTAGTACCTTTCGACGAGTCCACATACTGGGCGGAAATGCCGGAAGTGGGCTCGGTCAAGGTTGGCGATGACGTCCGAATCGCGGGTGTGCCGGTTGGTGCGGTGAAGTCTATCGAGCTGAGCCGAAGGAACGTTCGAATGAGCTTCACCGTCGACAGCGACATCTTCATCGGTGACCAGACGAGTCTCGATATCCGTATGCTGACACTGATCGGCGGCCGCTACCTCGCGGTGACGCCGGCGGGGAATTCTGCGTTACACTCGTCCATTCCCGCCGAGAGGGTCCATCTTCCGTACAGCTTGGGTCGGACTTTTGAGGACGCGATTCGGCCGATCGATGATATCGATGGCGATACGTTGCGGCAGAATTTGACGAACATGAACGCTGCGATTGCCAGTGGACCGTCCGGCATTCGCCGAGCAACAGAGGCATTCGGATCTCTGGTCGACATCCTCGACCGCCAGAACCGTGACATTTCGGACACGCTCGCGATGGCGGACGAGTATCTCGGCGCGATCAACGAGTCGAAGGCGACACTCGGCGGAATGATCGACAGCGTCAATCTGATGGAGACAGTGGGCCTCGACAAAAAGGCCGAGATCTACGAAGCCGTCCGGCTGATGGACGAGCTTCTCGCGCGTATCGCGGGCCTCGAGCCGGCGTATCGATCCAGGTTGCAATCCGTTGCGCGAGCCCTGGCCGACGTCATCCCTGAGCTGGAACGTCTGGGTGAAGAAATGGGACAGGTTGTCACGAATACGCGCGACCTACTGGCGCGGCTCCAGCCGATCGCGTCGTCGAAGGATGGGCTCGTGGTCGACCAATCCGCGACAGTTGTCCAGGTACCGTCGGTGTGTATTCCGGTCCCCGGAAAGGAGTGCTGACGATGAATAAGCTCTTGGCGTCCCGGGGTCTCATGTCCGTTCTCGGTGTCGCGGTCGTATGTGCAATTCTGATCGTCGGATACTTCGTGATCATCGAGCCTCCCAAGAGGATGCGTAGCTATTGCGCGAATATGCCGGATGCAATCGGCTTGTACGCCGGGAACCATGTCACCATGCGAGGGGTCAGAGTCGGCTCGGTGACGCGTATCGAACCTCATGGTGACATGGTCCGTGTCGAATTCGAGGTAGAGGTAAGCCATTCGCCCCGCGGTCAGGTGTCAGCTACCACGGTATCCGACACAATCGTCGCGGACCGATCGCTTGCATTACTCGATGACAGCGAAGCCGAGCATGAATGGGATTCTGGACAGTGCATTACCCGTACACTGACGCCAAAGAGCATGTCGCAGACTATGAATGCGCTGGGCAACCTCGCTGCAGAGATCACCGATGGAAATGATTCGACACAGCGTGAAAGGCTTGCGGATGAGCTCGCGGCCTTAGATGCCGCATTATCCGGAACAGGACCTGAAATGAATGATACGATCCTCAAGTTGGGTCGTGCTCTCAATTCCCCCAATGCTGCTATCGGGCATATCGGTGCGCTCATCGACTCACTGCGATCATTATCGGACAGCATGGCCGGCGGATGGGGCGATATCAAGGCCATGATCACGCGTCTGGCTCCAGGTCTCGAAGTGATCGATCATGGCATCTTTGAGCGCACCGTGTCGATTATCGATTCGTTGCGGATCATTGTGCCATGGTTGAACGAGATTACTTCAATGTTTGGTGACCAAATTCTCGAAGCGCTGAACGCGACAGTCCCATTAGCGCGTCTCGCCCGTGCAAATATCGGCTCATTACAAGAAATAATCGACCTGACGCCACCGCTGGTGCAGGCTTTTCAGAGGGCGACGGCGCAGGAGGGTGGTTCACCGATCCTGACTTACGCGGCGCCTCAGCTGCCGCCGGCGGACGCAGAGCGGGTATGCGCGGCCATCGAGCGTGTCGTGCCAGGTAGCTGCAAGTCCGCTGAGAACGGGTTGGAGAAAGTTTCGGTTCTTCCGTTGATATTCGGGACGGCAGGTGCGCGGTGATGGTTCTGCGACGAGTCGTATGGGCGCGATCTGCTCGTGAGCGTGGTGGTCGGTTCATCGCTGCGGCCGCGGTGGCAATGGTGTGCATAGTTCCCGGATGTGGATTCGATCCCGCGGAGGTTCCCGTTCCGGGGACCGGAATTTCTGGAGACCGGTACGGTATCCGGATTCTGTTCGCTGACGCCTTGAATCTGCCAGCGCGAGCGAAGGTTACAGTCGATGGTCTGCGAGCAGGGGTCGTGCGCGATGTGTCACTGGTCGACGCGGGCAAGGACCACGACGGGTATGTTGCCGTCGATGTCGACCTGATGGCGTCGGTTCGATTGCCGGTCGGCACCACCGCTGAACTCCGCCAGCCGACGATACTTGGCGATGTCTCCATCGCGCTGATGACTCCGCCGACCGGCACGCAGGATGCCCTTCCCCCGGGGGCCACCATCGGATTGGACAAGACGAAGCCGCTGCTGCAGGTTGAGGACACCATGAACGTACTCGCGACCTTCGTCCAAGGAGGAGGGATTCAACAGGCTCAGGAGATAATGAACCGCGTGAACGGGGTGCTGCCGATGGACACTCGGCAGACTGCTTCGATATCCGAGGTAGTCGGTGCGGATATCATTGACCTGGCCAACCACCTGGATGCCGTCGACGCAATGCTGAACGGTCTGCGCGCGAACACGGACGTGGTGCAGCGTCGAACCCCTGAATTGGAGTATTTGCTGACGGAGTCGGGGGTGAGTCAGGCCGCTGCTTCGATGACTTCCATGATCGGGTTGATCACGTTGTACGACGGATTCAAATTGCTCACAGAATCTCTCCGGTGGGTCGGCCCCCTGGCGCAATCGGGCAATGAGGCCGCACGTGCCTTCGTGCCGCTATTGTTCACTCGCCGCCCGCTTGATCTGAACGCCCCCTCGAATTTGAACAAAGCCGTGGCCATTTTGCGCGAAAAGGTTATTCCGTTTGTTGAGCGCGGTCCGAAGGTTAATATTGTAGGCATTGAAGGCGTCGGCCCCATATCGGACGACGATCGGATAGACAGTATTCTTGCGTCGCTGCGGATGATCGGAGTGGTTCGATGAAGTCGAGTTCCGTGCTATCCCTGGTGTCGATCGGAATCGTGCTGGTTTTGGGCACCGCATACCTAGCATTCGGTGTGCTTCGAGTTGATTGGTTTTCTGGCAGGACTGTTGTGACCATGGCTCTGCCGAGGACCGGGAGTTTGCTACCCGGTTCCCCGGTCCTGTTGAGAGGAGTGAAGGTAGGAGAGATCGACTCTATCGACAAGGCCGAGCGTGGTGTCGAATTGGTGCTGGGTCTCGATCCCAAGTACAGGGTTCCTGCGACCGGCAGCGCTACTGTTGAGGACCTTTCGGGGTTGGGGGAGCCCTATATCGAGTTCGTACCGGATACTGATGCCGGGCCCTACCTGGCCGACGGTCAGCGTATCGACGCGGTTGAAGTGGTTCTACCCCGCTCGATACCTGATGTGGCGCATACTGTCACCCATCTGGTCGAGCAACTGAACCCACAGGCGATCAGCAATATCGTCAAGACCTTGGATCAGACGTTGTCGGGAACGGAAGCCGTGATGCCGCGTCTGGCGGCATCGACAACGCTGCTTTCGGAAACGATTCTGAGTAGGTCACCCGAAATCCGTAGTATCTTGACGAATTTGCAAACAATGGGTGCTGATATGGAGTGGGCCGAGGAGTCGATGACCGCCGCCGGCCCTCTGTGGGAGGAAGCCGGAGCGTGGGGCGCACTCATCGCGGACTCTCTGGCGCGACTGTCTCGAATCGGCAATATGCCCGGTGACTATATCGAAGGAAACGGACTTATTCCCTTCCTTGATAAAGTGACGTCTTACATCAATGAGATCGGCCCCGATCTTCGTGATCTGGTCCCGGCGGTACAGCCACTGGCGGAAAGCGCGTCGAACTCCATGGCGCAAATCAACATAAGCGACCTGATAGATCGTGCACTCAGTGTCACGGGGGACGGTGCTTTGCGAATGCGGATCGCCGTCAAATAGATGTGAAAGAACGAGAGACACCGGAGCTGATTATGCCCACAGAAGATTCTCATGATACTGACCGCGAAGCTGCGGAAGAAAAGCCGGTTGACGCGGGTGTGCCTCGGACGTCGGTCAAGGGTGGCTCGAGCGCACGCGGGTCGGAGAGGTCGTTCTCGATAAGCCTGCGTTCTCTGGCCTTGGGAACCGCAGTAGCCCTCCTTGTTGTCGCGGTGGCCGTTTCGATTCCGTTGTGGCTCTCGGCTAGGAGCGAGTTGAAAGATCGGGACGCTGTCGTAGCCGCGGAGAAGCGCGCCGAAGAAGTAGCGTCTGAGTATGCAGTCGGAGCCTCGAATATCGACTATCAGAATTTCGACCAGTGGGTTCGTGGTTTGAAGTCCAACGTCTCGCCCGTTCTTGCAAACAAGTTCGATGCCACTGCTCCGCAGCTGAAAGAAATTGTGCTGCCACTGAAGTGGAGTTCTAGTGGAGTTCCCATCGCGGCGACAGTGCGCTCCGAACGATCGGGTGTCTATGTCGTCAATGTGTTCCTGAATGTGACATCGAAGAGTGCGCAGATACCGGAGGGTGCGCAAACGACTGTTACCTATACCGTAACAGTTGACAAGAATCTGGATTGGAAGGTAACAGATGTCGGTGGTGTCGACTCGGCACTCCCGGCCAAATAGTCACCGGGGTTTTTCGACGTTGAGGAGCTTGGAATAATGACTTCGATTTCCAGCGCGGGTGTTCCCTGCCGCCGACTCGCTCTCACACGGGACGACGGTCCGACATTGCAGATCACCGAATGGGGCTCGCAGACCCCGCGAGTGACTATGGTCTTGACCCATGGACTCGCGTTGTCGCACGAGAGTTGGGAGGACGTTGCTCAGCTTGTGATCGCTGCGGACCCGACTATTCGCGTCGTCACCTACGACCATCGGGGACACGGGGATTCGGAGTCGGCTCCGGCCAGCCTCGAGATTCTTGCGGACGATCTTGCGACTATTCTTTCGGAAACTGTGCCTACGGGTCCGGTCGTATTGGGTGGTCATTCGATGGGAGGGATGACTCTCATGGCCTTGGCTGAACGTCACAGTGAGGTGCTCGGACCGAGAATCCTCGGCGTCGCGTTGGTGTCGACAGGGGCGGGCGATATTCTGGGAAATATGCTGCGCAGCAAATTCTGGCGAAGGCTGATAATGCTGGGTCTGGAGGCGCTACCCTATATCAGGATTCCTTCCCGGCCGCTTTTCCTGATGCGGCAGTCGACACGAGGCATCCTATTCGGAGCGCGTCCTCGTCGGCACGATATGAACCGTGCTGTGCTGCAGCTCGCGAAGAGCAATTCTCGCAATGTCGCGGAGCTGACCCGTTCGATACTTTCTCACAAACGTTACGGCGTGCTGGGCAGATTCAGCTGTCGCGTCGTCGTGCTGGTCGGGTCTCGTGACCGCCTGACCCCCGTTCATCACTCGCGTGCGCTTCGGCATCGTATTCCCGGGAGTCATTTGGTCATCTTCGAAAAGGCTGGGCACTACCTGCCCTACGAACGCAGCGGTGAGGTGGCCGTCCATCTCCTCGGATTGACTCGGGAAGCGCGCATTCGCGAAGCAACCGTCGCATAGCGGCATTAACATTCGTCATGCGCTGAGGGTAACGATAGGCGAATAGTTCGCTATCAGAGCTTGATATCGGTCCGGGAACCGCGGAACGCCCTTTCTCAACAGCCGGATGATGACTGTTAGGGTAGTGGGTGCAGCCGCAGCGCGCTTGGGCCGATGTCGTATAGTCCAGCGCCGGCTGCCGGTGCCGCTAGTTATGGTCGGCTTTGAAGCCACCGATTTCAATGCGGGTTCCAGCTGGCTGTTTCAGCGGTTGCGGCCCGGCGCGCGGGTTCGCAACCTTGTTGTCGAACGTCTCGGCGAAGCTGTTGTTCAAGGTTGTGCCCGGCGGCAGGTACCGAGGTACAGAACATGCTGGTCACCATCATCGGTCCGCCGCCCCGGTTCTAGGTTGGACAACGGTCGGGAGATGATTTCGGTTGCCCTGCAACCAGTTCTGCGCCGACCGGGTCGGAGTATCCTGAGCGGTGACGGGACCCGGTAGTCGGTCCGCCGCGTGTGAGAACCAGTTGTAGGGGATGCAGGGTTGTAGCGTATCCGGCTGGGGCGTTGCAGCCCAGGCCGGAATCTCTTCGGCGGTGATTGTATTCTTCCTTCCAGTCGCTGATCACGACGCGGGCTTGGGCCAACGACCAGAAGCTGTTGATGTTGGGGCATTCGTCGCGTCGGCGGCGGCTGAACCATTCAATGTAGCCGTTGCGGCAGGGTCGGCTAGTGTGACGAACGCTGAGCAGACCCGTTCCGCCGCCCAGTCGCCTGGCACGCGAAATTGGTCTGTTGCCGCAGCGCAGGGCGGCGGGGTAGCTGCGATCGACAGCGATTCGTTGATGAGTCCGTCGGCGGTGATCGATCGTTCCACCAGCCGGCCCAAGCATTCGCGGGTGTGTTTCATCGACGATGGAGACGATCTGGACTGGGCGTGCGTCGTCGCTGGCATCGAATCGGAAGTCCACTGCCCATACACGGTTGGGTGCCCTTTGCCTCCGTCGTGGTGGTGGTATCCAGGCGTTTCGGCGCCGCAGCGGCCCTCGTAATCCCTCGTCGCGCCAGAGGCGTTGGATTTTCTTGTGATTGACTGTCCAGCACTCGCCGCGGGCGCTGTGGTAGGCGCGGCGGAATCCTTGCCGTGGATGGGTTTCGTCCAGGCACGCAGCCATTCACGCAAAGCCGCATCGGGATGTGCGTTGGTGTCGGTGGTTCGAACGCGCCGTTGTGTACTTCGATGTTCGCCGGTAACCGGCAGGCGAACCTTTCGCGGACCCCGAGCACCCGCACCAGGTGCGCCACGGCCGCCCGCCGGCGTTCCGGGTCTAGAAGGTTCCCTTGGCGATCTCGTTCAATGCAGCTTTCTCTAGCTTCGCCTCGCCGAGAAGACTTTTCAGAGTGGAGTGTTCGCGTTCGGGGCCCTTCAACCGTTTGCCGTCGCCGGCCTTCAGCCCGCCGAACTGGTTGCGCCACCGTTAGTAGGTGGCCATGGTGATCTGCAGTGACGGCGACTTCCTTATTCTCGCCCAGCAGGTGGACGGCCTTGCTCAGCTTGCGCACGGCCTGTGGAGGTGTGTGCCCTTTTCGTGTCGCCATAGTCATCGAGCGTTCCTGCCCACTACGTGGGCGGCAATGCTCTCACAGCCGCCGGACCAAATGTCATCGGGTCAGGTCAGACGAATTCGCAAAGCGCGCACCACTTGAACCTACCTATCCTCGATGATCAGACACTGCCCATTCGACCTACGGGCCGCTATGCGATGCATGGGGGACAACGCAACTGACTATGGATCGAGTGTTCGCCGCAGTGGTGCCATCGATCGGTCATTGGCGTGGGCATCCGATCGACTGGTTCGAGCGGCGTGTGTAGGCCAGGGGAGGTGACGTCGGCGGATACCGCTTTCGGCGGCTTTTCGTGGAGGGGAAAGTGGGACGAGGATCAGAACCCCGGCTGTGGTGATCGCTGCCAGCGCGAGCGCCGAATGTTCCACCCCACTCCAAAAGGCATCCTTCGCATAGTCGGCGAGAGGCCTTCCTACATTACCGGCACGCTCAGCGACTTCGAGGGCACCGGCCAGGGAACTGCGGACCGGAGCGCGCGCAGGCTCGGGAAGGCGGTCCAGCACTTCGTTGATCCTCGAGGTATAGCTCGCGGACAAAATGCTACCGGAGACGGCAATGCCGATGGCCGCGCCGACTTCGCGAGTCGCGTCGTTGACCGCAGCGGATACCCCGTGCTTCTCCAACGGTGTGTCGAGCATGATCGCGTTGGTCGCGGGGGCGGCCGACAAGCCCAGCCCGGCGCTCATGATCAACAGGGGCCAGAGAACGTCGAAGTACGACGAACCGGTGTCGAGGCGAAGGATGGCGAGTAAGCCGACAGCGATGGTCAGAAGACCGGTCGCTGTCGTCACCCGCAATCCCGCCCATGCAGCGATTGCCGGCGACACGAGTGACATCACGATGAGCGGAACGACCATCGGCGCCAGCGCCAGCGCCGAGCCGAGGGCATCGAACCCGAGGATGAGCTGGAAGTGCTGTACCAGTAGGTACATCACACCGAAAGTCACGAGGAACTGGATCGTTATCGATAGCGCGCCGCTCGAGAAGCCCCGGCGGCGGAACAGGCTCACGTCCAGTAGCGGGTGCTCGGCACGCACCTCCGTGAGGATAAATGCCACGGTACCGACTACTCCCGCCGCACCTGCGACAAGAACACGGACATCCGTCCAGCCGCGCGACGGACCCTCGATGACCGCGAACACCGATGTGCCGATGGCGAGCATGACCCAGAACATGCCGAGAAGATCGAACGGCGGGAGTTCGGCGTCCTGTGAATCAGGCACGGTGAAGGCCAGAACCAGCAGTAGTAGTGCGACGACGGTCAGACCGACGAAGATCGAATGCCACGACCACTGGGTAAGAAGCAGACCGGATCCCACCATGCCGATCACGCCACCCGAGCCGGCGATCCCGGCCCAGACTCCGACCGCGTACGACCGCTTCTCCACTGGGAGGTTGCTTGTCAGAAGCGAGAGGGTCGCCGGCATGACGAAAGCTGCTCCTGCGCCCGCCAAGGCCCGGGAGGCAATGAGTGCCGCAGGAGTATCGAGAAATACAGGCACAACTGAAGCGGCCGCGAAGACCGCCAGGCCGACGATTAGAACGCGTCGGCGCCCATACCGATCGCCGATCGCGCCAGCGGGCAAAACCAAGCAGGCTAGGACCAGCGTGTATCCGTCGACGATCCAAGTGAGAGCATTTTGATCTGCGCCGATGTCGAGCGCAAGGGCAGGCAGAGCGGTGTACAGCGCTGCCATGGCCGCAACAACCAATGCTACTGCGGCACAGGTTATCGCCAGCGTCCAAGCCGCGGAGTTGCGGTCGCGAAGCCGGTCTCCAAAGCTGATCATGTCGGTATCCTGGTCCCTTCGGGGCGTCGTCGGCATTCGCGTAGGTCCTACGGCTCAGCTTTGCGTAGCTTCTACTTCCTCCAGCGTCGTCGGCACGTGATAGGGCGGTCGTCCTCTGCCCTGAACTCGATAGCGGCCCCAGAAGTCACGATCGCCGATGGTCGCCGGCGCCTCGCCCGTACTGGTCCGGATCAGCACGGAACGTCGGCGTCCCCCTAACAGATTGTCGAGTTCGTCGTTCTGGCGGATGCGCCCGTACCAGCTGAAGCGGCCGTCGATGGGTTGGAAATAGCCGCGCAGTTCGACTTGCACCTCGACGTCGTCGGTTGCGATCACCACTGTGGCCGGCCCGATGTAGTCAGAGGCATCGTGCGGACTCTGAGACTTCACTGTGAACTCCTCCGTTTGGTCGATAGTCGACGCCAGCGATCGGATCGCCCGGCACTGGGGCCAAGTAGCCCGGCGTCGGGATCGGGGCCGGCCCTTGACAAGCCGCGCCGCCGGGGTCAAAGTTACCTCATACCCAAAGTATCCGCTACTGCCCGTATTGCACTCTTGAGCGGATACCGGGTTACTGCCACCGGACGTTGATCCGGACTGGATGTATCGATGCAGAGTCATCGATCGAGTCTCAAAGGAGCGACAGATGACGACCAGTGACGTCAGGGCCGAGACCAACGGGCAGATTGCCGTAACCACCGACGGTATGGCGCGCGTGAGCGGTCGGCGACCCATTGACCTGCAACGATCGGCCGGACGACTGCTCAAGACTTCCGTAGAGAAGTTCTACGACGCCGAAGTCGACATCGACTGGGATAGTCCGTGGTTGCCGGATAAGGCGTGGTTCCCCGAGCATCGCCTGTCCCTCTACGGCACCGGTCTGTGGAACCGGCTTTCCGAGGAACAGAAGATCGACCTGGGCAAACATGAGTTGGTGAGCATCCTCAGCTTCGGGATCTACGCCGAGAATTTGCTGAGTATGGCGTTGCTACGGCTGAACACGACGGGTGATCTCGTCGACAACAAGGCCCTATACGCACTTGCCGAGGTTGGCGACGAGAGCCGCCATTCCACAATGTTCGCGCGTCTGATCGCCAAAACGGGGATCCCGCCCTACAAGCTTCCGCCGGGGTTTCTGTCGCTGGCGAAGATCCTGCATTTCGTCCCGCTCGGGCCCTCGATCCAGGGCGCGACCTTGCTGATCGAGGAGATTCTCGATCGGGCACAGCGTGAAGCGATGAACGACGAACGCCTACAACCGCAGGTCCGGCAGTTGATGAAAATTCACGTGCTCGAGGAGGCCCGCCACATCACGTTCGCGCGCTCCGAGCTTGTCGAGGGTATGCGGTCGCGAGGCCGGATCTCGCGGGCATGGCACCGCGGCGTCCTCGCAGTTGTCGCGAACCTGTCCTACCCGATCTTGATCAATCCCAAGCTGTACCGTGCTGTCGGCGTGCATCCTCTGCGGGGGTTCCTCGCTTGCCAATTCGGCCCGCACTACCGGGAGAACCTGCAGTTCATGTCCGAGCCGATGATCCGATTCTTCGATGAGGCAGGAATGATGGAAGGTCGCTTCACCATGTTCCTTTGGCGCCTGACGAGGAGCCTGCCCGACGATATCGCCCGGCGGTGAACAGACTCGGACCGGCGTGAACAGCACCACGCATATTGCTGAGCGCAAGTCGCGCCGTGATATGTTGCGGCGGGCACTCGTCGAATCCCGCGAACTCCTCGGTCCTGCCGCCGGTCCGACATATCCGCAGTAGCTGAGTAGCTATCGAAAATTTGTGGCCACCTGTACCGCACGTGAGCCAACGTCCAGAGGAAATCGATGAGTAATAACCGTTCTGCCAAATACACGGGAAAGACCAATGGTTCGGGAGGTCGTGCAGCGAGCGAGAGGGTGCACACAACAGAGGTCCTCATCGTCGGGAGCGGATTCTCCGGCATGGGAATGGCGATTCAACTGCTGAAATCGGGAATGAATGACTTCTTGATAATCGAGAAGGATTCCGAAATCGGCGGAACCTGGCGCGACAATACATATCCGGGCTGTGCCTGCGATGTCCCTTCTCACATGTACTCGTACTCTTTCGAGCCCAAGCCGGATTGGAGTCACTTGTGGGCAGGACAGGATGAAATTCAGCAGTATCTCCTGAGTCTCGCACGCAAGTACGATCTCTATAGCCGCACGCATTTCGGGCGGGCCTTGCAATCCGGATACTGGGATCCTGGTGATTCCGCGTGGCATGTTACGACCTCCGACGGCAACGAGTACGTTGCCCGATTCCTGGTTTCAGGCGTAGGCGCACTCCATATACCGAATATCCCCCAGATCAAGGGGCAGAAGAAGTTCGCTGGTGCAGCATTTCACTCGGCGCAGTGGGATCATGACTGCACACTGGATGGCAAGAAGGTCGCTGTTATCGGGACCGGTGCGAGCGCAATCCAATTCGTTCCGGAAATTGCCAAGGTAGCCGATGAACTGCATCTATACCAGCGGACGCCGGCGTGGGTACTGCCCCGTAGGAACGTCAAGGTCCCGAAGGCGATCCAAGCCCTGCTCACGAGGGCGCCGATCCTCGCCAAAGCCCTCCGGACTGCCATCTACTGGTCAGCGGAGTCACTGTCGATAGGACTGAACGGACATATCAATTTCATGCGTCCGCTCGAGAGTGTCGCAAAGTGGAACATAGCGCGGGGAATTGATGATCCCGCGCTGCGCAAGAAGCTCACCCCCACGTATCGCATCGGGTGCAAAAGAATCCTCGGTTCCAGTGACTACTACCCAGCGCTGAATCGGCCCACTACATCCGTCATCACCGACGGGATCGCCGAGATCACCGAGGACGCCATCATATCCCAGTCCGGTGACAAGCGTCCGGTCGACGTGATCATCTATGCCACCGGTTTCCACGTAACCGACGGGTTCGACCACCTCCGGCTCAAGGGTGCGTCCGGTCGTGAACTCTCCTCCGTATGGTCGGACGAAGGGATTCAAACCCATCTCGGCATCACCACCGCAGGTTTCCCGAACTTGTTCTTCCTGCTCGGCCCCAACACCGGGCTCGGTCACAACTCGGTGGTATTCATGATCGAATGCCAGATCAGGTACATCATCGGCGCGATTCGGCTCGCGAAGCAACGTGGCGCAGCTGCGCTCGAGGTGCGTGAACCCGTTCAGCGGGAATTCAACTCGGACATCCAGCGGAAATTGGTGAACGGGGTCTGGAGCAGCGGGGGGTGCACCAGTTGGTACCTCGATGCACAGGGTGTCAATCGGACGGTCTGGCCAGGTTTCACCTGGCAGTATTGGCGGCGTACCCGCAATGTCGCGGACTCTGATTTCGCGTTGGTCGGCGAGTCGACAGGTGATCGAAGCGGCGACCTCCTTCCGAATTCGATCAAGAAGGGTAGCTTGCCGCGATGAGAGAGTTCAGCGACCGAGTCGTCTCGGTAACCGGGGCAGGTTCAGGAATCGGCCGTGCAGTTGCAATTCGACTCGCCGGCGAGGGCGCGCGGCTGGCCATTGCCGACATCGACGGCGAACGGGCCCGCGAAACCGCCTCCATGTGTACCGCGCTGGGTGTCGAATGCCAGCACTATCAGCTCGATGTGGCCGATCGTAGCGCATTCACGGAATATCGTCGTCAGGTCCTCAGCGACTTCGGTTCGGTCAGTATGGTAATCAACAATGCCGGGGTCGCACTCGGCGCCGACATACTGGATATGCAATGGATCGACTTCGAATGGTTGATGTCGATCAATTTCTGGGGAGTCGTGAACGGCACGAAACTATTTCTTCCGGATCTGATCGACTCGGGCGACGGCCATGTTGTCAACGTGTCGAGTGTCTTCGGACTGATGGCCATTCCCAGTCAGAGCGCATATAATGCTTCCAAATTCGCCGTCCGAGGCTTTACCGAGGCGTTGCGCCAGGAGATGCGAATTAACCGGCTACCGGTGGGTGTAACATGCGTGCATCCGGGTGGTGTTCGCACAAATATTGTGCGCGGAGCTCGAGGTGTCGGCGCGATGGGTGATCAGGAGAAGATTGTCGCCGGTTTCGATCGTATAGCGCTCACCACTCCGGAAGGCGCCGCCGAAACGATCCTGAAGGGCGTGCGACGGAACAAACCTCGAGTCCTTATCGGACCCGATGCCCTGGGTTTCGATTTCGTCGCCCGCGCGGTGGGGCCGAGGTATCAGGACCTGAACGCTCCGCTGGCCCGTGTCGGCTATGCGATCGGCCGTCGTTACGGCCTTGTCAAGCGCGACAGTTGAATCTGGGCCACGGGCCGGAATAATAGAGAAGGAATATCCTGGAAGATGAGCATGCCATGTGAACTCACGGTCTCCCGTGTAGTGCAGGAAACAGCGGATGCGGTGTCCATTTGGTTCGAGGTGCCCGAGCAGCAATTGGGCGTATTTGCCTACGACCCCGGGCAGTTTCTTACGTTGCGTATTCCCGGAGCCGGTGACGGGGAATATGTGGCCAGATGCTATTCGCTCTCGAGTTCCCCGCATGCAGACGACTCGCTAGCTGTCACAGTGAAACGCACGGAGGGCGGGTACGGATCTAACTGGCTGTGCGACAACATCAAGGTTGGAGCTGAGGTAACCGTTCTGCCGCCCACCGGGCACTTCACACCGAAAGACCTGGATGCGGACATGGTTCTGTTCGCAGCTGGTAGCGGAATCACCCCGGTGTTATCCATCGTCAAGTCGGCTCTGCTCGAAGGTGGCGGCCATCTCGTTCTCTTCTATGCCAACCAGCATGCCGAGAGCGTCATCTTCGGTGAAGACCTCCGTTACCTCGCCAAGCAGTTTCCCGAGCGACTGACTCTCATCGAGTGGCTGGAGAGCGAGCGTGGGCTACCGGACCGAAGCGCAATCCTTGAAATCTGCCGTGAGTACCGAAATCGGATGTATTTCTTGTGCGGGCCGGCGGCGTTCATGGATTTGGTGGTAGACGCGGCGCGCGAAGCCGGCGTGCAGCACCGGAACCTACACCGAGAAGTATTCCAATCTCTGCACTCCGATCCCTTCGACGTGGAGAACTACGTCAAGGAATCAATGACGAACGAACAAGCCCGTCTAGTAGTATATCTCGATGGTGATCGCGCCGAGCTGGAATGGCCGAAAGATTTGACCCTGGTCGAGGTCTTGTTGAACGAGGGGTACTCGCCTCCGTATTCCTGCCGGGAAGGCGGATGCGGTGCATGTGTGTGCAAGGTTATCGACGGCGATATAGAGATGAGAGTAAACGAGGTACTCGATGATGATGATATCGAGGAAGGTGATCGGCTGGCATGCCAGTCGGTACCCGCCACCAATTCGGTGACTGTGACATTCGACTGACCATGCGTTCGCGCAGGCCCCGTAACGGCGTTCATGCTCGCCCGATCCAGCGCGCAATCGCCGCCCGCGATATCGGTCACTTGTCCGATAGCGTATACTCGGCCAGATGGCGGGCGCACAAAAGCGGATTCGGGAGGTCGGTAGCTCGGTGGTTCGGCGAATTGACGCACGCTCGAGCCGATGGGAAGAGCACCGGGTCCTGGTTCGAGCAGAACTGGTCGACGCAGCGTACCGTGCCTTCGGCAAGTACGGTCCGGACGCGAGCATGGACGACATCGCTCGGGAGGCGGGTGCGACAAAACCCAAGCTGTATCGCCACTTCAAGGACAAACTGGGCCTTCGTGCAGCTGTTATCGAACGTGCGAAGGAACTCATGTGGTCGAATGTGCTTGCTACCGTTGATTTCGGATCCGATCCGATTCGAAGTGTGATGAATCAGCTCGTCGAGCAATACTCGCAGCTGGTCGACGAGCACAAGAACGTCTTCCAGTTTCTCGTTCGTAGTCACTTTAGCGACAATTCATCGGGATCGGATCCAGCTCTTGAGAACGCACGTGAACTGGCAGGTTTCATTGCGGGTCATTTCGTCACGGTTTTGGACACCGCTGGGGCTGACACGTCGGGCATAGACTTGGTGGTGCAGTCGATCGTAGGGGCGAGCCTCTCCGCGACGGATTGGTGGATAAACTCGCAATCCGATCCGACCTCGGCTATGCCGAGAAAGGCTTTCGTCGAGCATCTCAGCGCAATCATTTGGGGGATTATCGATTCCTCGGCGCGAGCTCGTGGAATCCGGATAGACCCGGATTCGACTTTGCGGATTGAGAATATTGGACTGATCGAGGCTTAGATGAGCGAATTCGAGCCAAACGCCGGTCGAAGACGACGCGGGATGAGCTTATCTGCCATAGCGCGGTGACACTGCCGGATTGCATCCCCGCGGGGCAAAAGACCCGTGAGCAATGCCGTGGTCGCGCCATCGCCGGTGGGCGGGACGACCGCCGATCGGCCTGGTCCGCATCGATTGCTCGGTGCGTCAGCGTCGTCGGTGCTGCTCTACCCAACGCAGCAGCTGGTTGGGCTTGCCCGGCTTGTGCATGACAGCTCATGTGTCATTTGATAGTTTCGGGATTGCTTTCGTGCGAACCTGCGGACCCGAATCGATGGATCCGACGCGAACTTGGTTCAGACCGCCCGCAACCGCTGGCGACCACTTCGCGCTCGACGTTCCTCCGGCCGAGTCCGAGCTACGTTTCGAGAGCGTCGCCGCCTACTTGTCGTTGAACCAGCTGCTGTGGAATCAAGGGAAACGAGGGTACCGCTGCTTCAATGGCTCCGGTACCGCGTTGTGGCATGCAGCTGAGGCATCTGGTCTGAGACCCGCAGAGCCCACCCCGAGATAACGTAGGGCAATCTCGGAGATCCGGCGTGCCGTTTCGGCGCTGTCGCTGGCCGGTAGTACGAGATGGCTGATCGTCAATCGAATGAGCGCATCGACTGCGTCGGCCACGTCATTGGCGTCGATGGTGGGGTAGTGGTGGAGGAACGCGGTGACCAGTCGCTCGGACGCGAGTTGAAGCATGGAGGCAGAGGTTGTCAACAGGGGGAGGACGCCGGTTTCATCGCGCGGGCCGCTACCGGGTGTAGTCAGGACGGCTTTGAGTAAGGGGCTGGCTGCAGCCTCGTCGAGCGTGTAGCGAACTATCGCTCGGATCGATTCAGGCAACGCGCTGCGGTTGGAAGCAAGCAAATCCTCGATCCCGGTCAGGAATTGCTCCGCTTCGTGCAGAACGAGTGCATCTCCAAGCCCTTGCTTGTCGCCGAACTCTCGATACAGCGTGGCGCGTGATACTCCGATCAGACCGGCTACCTCGCCGAATCGTACACGTTCCCAGCCCTTCTCGACCGTCAGGGCGCGGGCGGCGCGGATTGCTGCCTCGCGGAGGTGTCGCCTGAACGACAGCCTCACCGATTCTTCCACCACCCCTCGGATGGTAACAGAACGTGGGTTTTGTTCATGAGTGGACAAACTCCCGGACACTTCGTCATGTCCGCGCGCGTTGCTTGATCGCGAGCTATGCGCGACAAGCAGCGGAGATCTGATCAATTGTTGACAAAATGGTTCTGATTGTCTCCAATGTAGTTGTATCGCGGTCCTGCTCGAGTCTGATGTTGGGCGCGCGTTAGTCGACAGAGAGGTCTGGCCATGGACAAGGCTTCGGATGCGGTCAGTAGGTTGTCTGACCCAGGCGTGGAGGACTGGGTGCGCTCGTTCCGGCTCCTGGAATCCGGATCGCCAGAGTTGCCGCCGCACCATCCCGACTGTCTTGGTTGTGGGCCGGCCAACCCGCACGGACATTCCCTATCGGTGCGGCGTTGCGAGGGCGGCGTCGTTGCTCACCATCTTTTCGACCAGCGTCATGTCGGAGCGCCGGGGATCGCGCACGGTGGCGCGGTGGCGACCGTCATCGACGACCTGTTCGGCTTCTTGCTGTACACGGTCGGCGAACTCGCCGTGACCCGGAATCTCGACATGGATTATCTCGCCCCGGTACTGCTCGATACCCCCTACACGCTGCACGCCGAGGTACGGTCGCGGCATGGCCGTAAGTTGAATCTCGCGGCCAGGATGGAGGATCTAGAAGGGCGCTCGGTCACTACGGCAACCGCCGTGTTCATCGTGGTCGAGGCCGAACACTTCCTGCAGTCGCGGGCGAAGGCTCGGAGGCAGGCGTGACTGCTGGACCAACTGAGAGGGAACTACTCCTCGACGTCTTGCTGACCGATCACGGCTCAGCCGGCCCCTACGAGGCGTTCCGACGCTTGCGCGAGACTCAGCCCGTGCTTGTCACGCAATCGGGGGTCCTGGTACTGAGTCGCTACGACGACTGCGCAGCTGCGCTCCGTAACCGTAGCCTCGGCAAGGCCGACGAGTCGCTGGGATTCGGCTTGTCGGAGATTCCCGAAGAGTTGCAACGTCAGGCTATGCATCGATTCCGGCGCACCATGCTGTTCCGCAACCCGCCTGACCACCACCGGCTGCGTCGGCTGGTCGCTGACGTTTTCACCCCTCGGCACATCGACGAGTTGCGCGGCCGCGTTGTCACGCAGATCCGTGATCTGATCGATGTCATCGAGGACCAGGGTTCCGCCGATATCATCAGCGATCTCGCCCTCCCGCTGCCCGTGAATGTAATAGGCGATCTTCTTGGAGTGCCAGTGACCGATCGAGCCGTGGCCGCTCCTCTGGTACGCGCCCTGGTCGCCTCGCTCGAGCCCAGCGCGGACGCCGCGGCGCTGACTGCCGCGTGTGAAGCGGAAGACCAACTCGCAACGTACTTCACAGACCTCCTGGCGGCCAAACGCGCCCACCCGGACGACGACCTGCTCAGCCGTCTCGCCGTGGCGCATGGCGACGACGTCTTGGACGACGACGAATGCGTTGGCACCGCGATACTGTTGTTCGCGGCAGGGTTCGAAACCACCACAAACCTCATCGGTAACGGCGTTGCTGCACTGCTCGCCCATCCCAGCCAAATGGACCTATTGCGGGCCAGGCCCGATCTGGCGAGCAACGCCGTCGAAGAATTGTTGCGTTACGACTCGCCGGTCCAGACCAATGGGCGCACGGTGCTCGAGCCAACACGGGTGGCAGGAGTCGACCTGGATCCTGGCCAGGTTGTATTGACCTTGCTCGGGGCGGCCAACCGAGACCCGGACCGATTCTGCGACCCCGATAGCCTCGATATCACCCGAACCGGGACCCCGCCGCTATCGTTCGGTGCCGGCATTCACTTTTGTCTTGGCGCGCCGTTGGCGCGGCTCGAAGGAGCCGTACTGTTCCCACTCCTCACGGCGCGTTTTCCCGGTCTTAGGCTCGTCGAACAACCTCGCTGGCGTACGGGGTTGTCCTTTCGCGGGCTGTCGAGTCTGAAGGTGGTCACCGGATGCTGATCCAGCCTTACCCGCACCTGAAGGGCGGCCATTGTGGTTCGGGTGCGTTGCGCGATCTTATGTCCTGGGCCGGGCTTGGCTGGGACGGCGAGCTGAGCGAAGGACTCGTGTTCACACTCGGCGGCGCACTCGATTTCGCTTACCTGCGCGCCGATGCGATCAATCCTCCGATATACCTGGTGGGGCGTGGTGGGGATTTGGAGGTCGACCTGTTGAGGCGCCTCGGTGCGAAGACCGAACTACGTCAGACCGAGGATCCCGACCTCGGTTGGAAATGGGTGAGGACCGAACTGGACTCCGGACGGCCCGTCATGGTCTGGGCCGACATCGCTGAACTCCCATACCTGCGGGTACGACTGCGCATGAGCCGCCACGACATCGTTATCGTCGGCTATGATGACGAGGCTCGCGAGGCGTATATCGTCGACAACGACCGCGATGAGATCCAGACGGTGTCGTATGACGCATTGGCACGGGCACGAGCCTCCACGGGGTTCCCGACACCCACACGCCACGCCACGTACATAGTCGATTGGCCGTCCGACGTGCCTGACCTCCCGTCCATGGCTGCCGCAGCGCTCGAACAATCGGCGGCAACCCTGAAACATGGGGGCCCCAGTTCGATTGCCGCGCCGGCCTCGAACGGTGTCTCCGGCACCGGGCTCGACGGCGTTCGCCGCTTCGCTGAAGACGTCTCCCGTTGGCCCGACATCTTCGGAGACGAAGACCTCGAGGCTGTGCTCAGGTCACTCGCTGCCTTCATCGAAAAAGCGGGTACCGGAGGCGGTCTGTTTCGACGCCTCATCGCTCAAGGGTGCGTCGATCTCGCCGATTACACGCGCAATCCGAAGGTTCACGCGGCCGCACGCGCAGCACGGCTGGCCGCACAGTCTTGGACGAGGCTCGCCCATATCGCCGTCTCCGATGAAACCCCATCGCGACGCTCGGTTCAGGTAGCCCGGCATGCCGCCGTGCTGCCAGAGTTGGAGGAAACCTTGGCAGATCTTCTCGCCGCCGCCGCCAACTCACTCTGAACCAGCTTGTCTGCAGACAGGTACATCCGCTACGGCTTCGAGACCGGTGGTGAAGTGCGCCTGTGGGGGATGGGGTAGCCCCAGGCGGTGGCCCGGGACCGGGCCGACGACGTCACCATTGAAGCGATGAACTCCCAGCTCCTGGTCGATGTCACCGACCAATCCGCTCTGGACCCGCGCGATATAGCAGAGCGACAGGCATAATAGGGCGCAAAATCCTGCACCGACCGGGACAGTCGCGTCCGCTGGGAGACACGGCTGGAAACCATCACGGTCGTCGCGACCACTGCGCTTGCGCGCCTGGTCGTGTCGGGCATTTGGACGCCGATACACATGGACGCCGCCGCCTTTGAACCCGGCCACGTCAGCGGCGGGGTCGCCTGTGTGAAAGCGTCCGCACTGCGACGGTGCTCGGGGCCGGTCGATTGCTTTGGGCTCGGCATTCGCAAAGTTGGTGTGGCAGTGGCTGCTCAGTGATGCGCAGGTCAGGAAGGCGCTCGAACACCCTCACTGCCGGACGGCCCGTTTTCGGCCGGGCACTTTCGGTGGGCGGTGAGGAAGTTGTCGACGAGTCGGGCGCAGTCGTCGTGGTCGATGGTGCGTAGTCCGGTGAGGCGGGCGAACACGATCGGGCCGAGGAGTTCGATGATGGCGAAGGTGGTGTCGAGCTCGCCGAGCATCGCGCGGGCCTCGGGGCTGGTGAGGATCTGGTCGAACGGGTGGCGGTATTGCTCGATGACGCGGGCGCGTAGTGAGGTGACGGCGGCCGGGTCGGGGTGGTCCTCGCCGATAGATCCCATCGCCAGCCAGGCCAGGGTGGTCATCTGTACCGGGGCTTGTTCGATGAGGTCGGCCTGGGTGGTGAGCAGCGCCAGGAGCTGCTCACGCACGGGCCCGGTGCCGGTCGGTGCGTCGACCTGGGGAAGCAATCGTTCGAAAGTCGCCGCGAGCAGCTGGGTGGTGCTGCCGAAATGCCGGTAGAGGGTGGCGCGAGCGACTTTCGACACGCGGGTGACCGCCTCGACGGTGACCGCTTCGACACCACCGGTCGACAGCAGATGGGTGGCCGCGTCGAGCAACCGGTTGCGTGAGCGCGCCAGCCGCGGATCGGCCTGCTCCTCGGCGGTGGTGAGCGGGTCGGTCACTGCGGGATCCCGGTCGGTCATGGCCGCGCGCTCCTCCGGTTCGTGTCGTTCAAATCGTGCGAATGTGTGGACATCATCCCACACCCCGACCATTATGATACTGACGGTCTCGCACCGAGACTGGTAGTCTTTAACGTTGGGAGGTGCCGGTGACCAGACCCGGAACGGACACGGTCGAGATCGCCCGCTGGACCAGGGCCCAGTGGTGGATGCTGACGGTGTCGTGCCTGGCGGTGGCGCTGGTCGTCGCGGCGATGGCGGCACTGTATTCGGCGTTGCCGCAGATCGCGGTCGCGACCGGGGCCACCCAAGCCCAGCTGACCTGGATCGTCGACGGCTACACCCTGGTGCTGGCCTGTCTGGTGCTGCCCGCCGGAGCCATCGGCGACCGCTACGGGCGCCGCGCGGTGCTGGTCGCGGGACTGGCGGTATTCGCAGCTGCCTCAGCGCTGCCGCTACTGCTGTCCGACCCGGCCTGGTTGATCGCGGCGCGCGCGCTGGCCGGGGCGGGCGCGGCGCTGGTGATGCCCTCGACACTGTCGATCCTGACCGCGAGCTTCCCTCCTGCTCATCGTGGCCGGGCGGTGGGAGTGTGGGCCGGGGTCGCCGGGTCCGGGGCAGTGCTGGGCATCCTCGGTGCCGGGCTCCTGCTCGAGCGGTGGTCGTGGCTATCGGTGTTCGTCGGGTTGACCGTGGCCGGGGCAGTGCTGGCGGGGTTGGCGTGCACCATCGCCGAGTCCCGCCAGCGCGAGCATCCGCCGGTGGACTGGGTGGGCGCGGGCGCGGTCGCGGTGGCGGTCGCGGCGATCGTGTTCGCCGCGGTCGAGGTCCCCGCGCGCGGCTGGGCCGACCCGCTCGTCGCCGCCACCGCCGGGATCGGTGTGGCCGCGGCGGTGGCGTTCGTGGTCGTCGAGCTGCGCTCGGCGGCGCCGCTGCTGGATGTGCGGTTGTTCACCCGCCGGGGCTTCGGTGCCGGGTCGCTGTCGGTGACCATCCAGTTCCTGGTCACCTTCGGGGTGTTCCTGCTGCTGGTGCAGTACCTGCAGTTGATCTTCGGTTACGGGCCGCTGGCCTCGGCGCTGGCGCTGGCGCCGATGGTGGTGCCGCTGGTCGCGATCTCGGTGATCGCGCCGTGGCTGTCGAGCCTGGTCGGGTTGCGGGTGATGACTGTGGTCGGCCTGCTCACCATCGCCGCCGGGCTGGTCCTGGTGAGCAGGTTGACCCTGGCCGCGCACTACCTCGATCTGCTGTGGCCGCTGCTGATCATGAGCGCGGGCCTGGGATTGTGTACCGCCCCAGCGACCTACGCCATCGTCGCCGATACCCCCGAGGCCAAACACGGGGTCGCCGCCGCGGTCAACGACGCCGCCCGCGAGATCGGCGCCGCGATCGGGATCGCCGTGGCCGGCAGCGTCCTGGCCGCCGGCTACACCCACCACATCTCGCCCGCGCTGTCCCGGCTGCCCGAGCCCGCCCGCGGCCCGGTCGCCGATTCCCTGGCCGCGGCTCTACAGGTCGCCGACCAGGCAGGACCGGTAGCCGCGCCGCTGGCCGAGTTCGCCAAGGCCGCGTTCGTGCACGGCAGCGGCCAGGCCGCACTCACCTTGGCCGCACTCACCACCGCCGGGGCGATCGTGCTGGCATTCCTCGCCCCGGGCCCCACCACCCGCCGATTCCGAACACCACGCCCGCACCCGTCCACCCCATCCCCCTGAGATACCCCTTCTCGTGAAAGACGCCCGTCATGACGGCCTATCGCACGATCATCGTCGACACCGACGGATCCGAGTCCTCCTACCATGTGGTCGACCACGCCGCCGAACTCGCCCACGCCACCCACGCCCGGCTCCTGATCATCTGCGCCCGCCACGACATCGACGAACGTGATCTCGGGGCCGACCTCGACCGGCTCGGACCCGACGCCTACCAGCTACGCGGCACCACTCCCACCGACGCCATCCTGCGGACCGCCCACCAGCACGCGATCAGCCACGGCGCCACCAACATCGAAACTCACATCCTGGACCAACCCACCCCACACGCGCTGCTGCACCTGGCCGCCGCCACCGGCGCCGACCTCATCGTCACCGCCGACCCCCACCGGCCACCGCTGCTGGCAAGGCTGCTGACCACCCCACCGATCGAGCTCGCCCGCAAAGCCCACTGCGACATCCTCTTCACCACCACCCCGTAGACACACACCCCGCAGAAGGTGCCCATGGCCGAGGACACACCCAGCACCGGCACACACGAGCCCGGATCCGAAACCTTCGGGAGCGAGAACTGGATCCCTGCCTTTCCAGTGGTCGCACCCGACTCCGCCGACCTCCCGCCCCACCACGACCACTGCCTCGGCTGCGGACCGGCCAACCCACACGGCCACCACCTGCGCCCCCGCCGCGACGCACACGGTGTCCACGCCCACCACCGCTTCGACGCCCGCCACGTCGGCGCCCCCGCGATCGCCCACGGCGGCGCGGTCGCCACCGTCCTCGACGACCTGTTCGGATTCCTGCTCTACAGCGTGGGAGAACTCGCCGTCACCCGCCACCTCGCTATCGACTACCTCGCCCCCGTCCTGCTCGACACCCCCTACACCCTGCGCGCCCACATCCACGCCCGCGACGGCCGCAAACTCCACCTCCAAGCCACCATCGAAAACGACCACGCCCACGTGGTCACCACCGCCACCGCCCTGTTCCTCATCGTCGACATCGACCACTTCCTGAACCCACAACACACCACCCCCGCACACCGATAACGCCCAGCTCTGTTCGGGAAGCAGTTCGGCCAGCAGAACATCGAGATCGACCGGTTCGTCGCGCAAAACATGCGAAAGCGAGACCCTCACCGACCCTGCCCGTGCGTGACGCGTTGCGCGGTCCAGGCAGCCGACGGCTTGGATGACCCCGTTCGGCAAGCTGCTCCTGCAGAACCTGGCGATAGTCGCCGCGTTCGGGCAATGCCCATTACGGCTGGCCGCTGCGCTGGCGCGGGGTCAGGGCCTATGGTGCAGGGAGTCGATGGCTGCCTGCAACCTGGCCGCGGCGTCGGCGGCGATCGGTGCCAGCGCGGGTTGGCCGGTGAGCTGCACCATCAGTTGGGGGTTCATCGCCTCGATGATGATGTCGGTGTCGTTGTCGAGTGAGCGGCGCACGACGACGTTGCAGGGCAGCAGCAGTCCGATCTGGCGGTCGATCTCGACCGCGCGGTGGGCCAGGGGCGGGTTGCAGGCGCCCAGGATGCGGTAGTCCTCCATGTCGTGGCCGAGTTTGGCTTTCAGGGTGGCCTGCATGTCGATCTCGGTGAGCACGCCGAAGCCCTGTTCGGCCAGCGCGCGCTTGGCGGCGTCGACGGCATCGGCGAAGCTGGCGGTCACGGTGGTGGACAGTCCCAGGTCGGTACCGGTGTCGGTCATGTGCGGACTCGCTTTCTCGGTTCGGTGACGCGTGGGGTGTGGCGGTGGTCAGTTGTGCGGGAGCGGGGCCGTGCAGGTCGCGGTGCCGGCGGGCAGGCCGAGGCGGGCCATGAGCAGGCTGGCCGGGCACCAGCCGAGCGCGCTGTAGAGCAGCAGGTTGGCCCCGACCAGGGCGGTCAGTACCAGCCACCACGGTGAGAGTGTCGCGGCCAGGGCGGCGCTGAGCAGGATCAGCGTTCCCGCCAGCAGCGGCACCACTCGGTCGATGGTCCAGGTGCGCGGTCGCGTGGGCAGCGTCATGTGTGCTTCCTCCTTGCCCGGGTCCGTGTCCAGGACCGGGGCGGGTGGGGGTCAGGCCAGGGCGAGGAACAGTTTTTCCAGTTCCTCGACGGTCATCGGGTCGGCGCCTTCGCCGGGTTGTCCGGCCAGGCATTCGCGTAGTCCGGTGGCGACGATCTTGAATCCGGCCCGGTCCAGGGCACGTGAGACCGCCGCGAGCTGGGTGACGACGTCTTTGCAGTCGCGTCCCTGCTCGATCATCGCGATCACGCCCGCGAGCTGTCCGTGTGCGCGACGCAGCCGGTTCAGTACCGGTGCGATGCTGTTCTCGTCGCCGACCATGGTGGTGTCTCCGTTCTCGTGCCGTACCCCCAGAATACCCTACGGGGTATTTCGGGCCGGGTTTGCGCACGTCAGTGGTGAGCGAAGCTGATCGTGGGCAGCACCCGGGTCAGCCACGCCGGGCTCCACCAGGCGGCGTGCCCGGTCAGGCGCAGCATGACCGGCAACAGCACCAGCCGCACCAGGATCGCGTCGAGCAGGACCGCGACTCCGAGGATGATGCCCATCTCTTTGGGTGGGAGCGGGTCGGCCAGGGCGAAGGTGAAGAACACCGCCACCATGACCGCCGCGGCGGCGAAGATGACCCGCCCCGAGTGTGCGAGCCCGTCGACGTGCGCGGCGTGGGGGTCGCCGGTGCGTTCGTAGTGTTCTTTGGCGGTGGCCAGCAGGAACACTGTGTAGTCCATGGCGATGGCGAAGATCATCGCGAAGAAGAACACCGGCCCCCACCCGTCGAGGAACCCCTGTGGGGTGAAGCCGAGCAGTTCGGCGCCGTGCCCGTCCTGGAAGATCAGTTTGGCCACGCCGAACGCGGCCGCGGTCGAGAGCAGGCTGACCAGGGTGCCCAGAGCCGCGATGAGCGGGGCCTGCAACGCGATCAGCAACAACACGAATCCGAGCACCAAGATGATGCCCACCACGATCGGCAGATAGTCGTCGAGGGTTTGTTGCAGGTCGAGGTTTTCTGCCGCCGCGCCACCGACCACCGCGTCGGCGGGCAGGTCGGCGCGCAGCTGGTCGAGGATTCCCGCCATCTGCGGTGCGGAGGGATCGACCGCGGGCATGGCCTGCATCATCACCAGATCAGCGCCGTCGGCGGCGGACTGGGGCGGGGTGAGCATGACGATGCCGTCGCTGGCGCGCGCGATGGCTGCGGTGGCCTGCGCGTCGGCGGCGGGGGTGATGATCGAGAGCATGCCCGGGGCGCCGGGACCCATCTGGCCGGCGATCAGTTCATAGCCTTGGCGCACCGGCGCGTCGGCGGGCACGACCGCGATCGAGGGCATCGCGGTCTTGAGCCCGAACACCGGTGCGGCCAGCCCGATCAGGATGGCCAGCGCCGCCGCGGCCAAGGGCCACGGATGCTTGTGCAGGATCTGGCCCCAACGCGCGAACACCGGCGAGCGATGCTGCTGGCGACGCGCATACGGCAGCGCGGCGGCGTTGACCTTGGCGCCGAGCGCGCCGAGGACGGCGGGCAACAGGGTCAGGGTCGCGGCCAGCACGAACACCACCGCCAGCATGATCCCGACCGCCATGGTCCGCACGGCGGGAGCGGGCACGATCAGCACCGCCGACAAGCTCACCAGCACCGTCAGCCCTGAAAGCAGGACGGCTTTGCCGGCGGTGTCCATGGTTTCGGCGACCGCAGCGCGGGCATCGCCGCTGCGGGCCAGCGCATCGCGGAAGCGCGCGACCAGGAACAGCGCGTAGTCGATGCCCAGGGCCAGGGCGAACATCATGGCGAAGTTCATCGCCCACACCGAAATCGGGGTGATCTGGTTCAGCAGCACCAGCCCCCCCGCGGAGGCGACCAGCCCGGCCAGGGTCAGCAGCAGTGGCAGCCCGGCCGCGACCAGCGACCCGAACGCCAGCACCATGATCGCCAGGGTGACCGGCCACGACAGCATCTCGGCCTGGATCATCGCGTCGTGGTTGGCGGCGTTGAAATCGCTCCACAACGCCGACGCCCCGGTCGGATACACCTCGATCCCGTCTTCGGACAGCGCGGTCAACGCGGCTTTGTGCTCGTCGACGGCTTTGACCATGTCATCGGTGGAGGCATTGGCGCCCGCGATCACGATGCCGGTGTGTCCGTCAGGGCTGATCGTGAACCCCGGTTGCGGGGCGATCACCTGCCCGATCCGCTCGTCCCCGGCGAAGACCGCCGTGGCCTGCTCAACCACCCGTGCCATCGCCGGGTCACCGATCGTGGCGGTGTCGGAATGGATCACCACCTGCACCGCGGCCGAGGAGTTACCACCGAAGTGCTGCTGAGCCAGTTCACGGGCACGGACCGATTCCGAGCCGTTGGCTTGCCACCCGGCCCCGGCCAGGGAGGTGAACACACTCGGCGCGGCGGCGCCCAGTGCGATCAGCACCAGCAGCCATATCCCGATCACTGCCCGGGTGCGCCCGGCCATGAACGCGCCCCACCGGCCCAGCAGTCCTGGCCCGGAGGTCGTGCCGGGTGGTTTCGCCGAGGCGGTATCGAGCTTCGTTTCGGTCATCCGACCCTCCTTTGATACCCCCTGGGGTATGTTGATGTCGAGTCCGACTATACCCCAGGGGGTATAGTCGAGCGCAACCCCTGTCCCTGTGTCGAAGGAGTGCAGCGTTATGGGCATCGTCGAATTCATGCGAAGTACCGCCGGGCGCCTGGCCCGTATCGCCGCCGGAATCGTGGTAATCGCGGCGGGTTTGCTCCTCGTGGGCGGGACCGCCGGGATCGTGGTGGCGATCATCGGGCTGGTCCCGATCGCGGCGGGAGTGTTCAACTTCTGCTTGCTCGGTCCGGTGTTCGGAGTCGACCTGCAGGGCCGACCCCGCAGCAGCCACTGATCGGCCCAACTTTCGCACCGCATCAAAACCCTGCGCGGCGGCCCACGGCTCGCGCCAAAGACACCAGCCGCCGTTCCTACCATGTCCCTCAGGAGGCCGTCGATGGCCGAAATCGACCTCTATCTCGATCCCGTCTGCCCGTTCGCATGGGTGACCTCGCGGTGGCTGCTCGCCGCCGCCGAATCCGGTCCGCACACTGTGCGGCTACAACAGATGAGCTTGGCGGTGCTCAATGAAGGCAGCGACGTCGACGCCGATCACAAGCCGATGATCCAGCGATCACGTCGGCTGGGCCGGGTCTTCGCCGCGGCGACCGACACCGCCGGAAGCGAGGCCTTCGCGCGACTGTATGAGACCCTGGGGACACGACTGCACGTTCGCGGCGACGAGATCGATCATGACGCGCTCACCGACGCACTCACCGAGGCCGGCCTGGATCCGGCATTGGCCCAACGTACCGACGACACCGCCCTCGACGCCGAACTCGCGAACACCCACCGAGCCAGTCAGGACGCGCTCGGCAGCGCCGGTGGCAGTCCAATCATCGTCATCGACGGACACGGCTTCCACGGCCCCGTCCTGACCGAATCCCCGACCGCGCAGCGCGGCCCGGACCTGCTCGCCGCCTTGGTCACCGCCGCGACCACCCCGGGATTCGCTGCCCTGCATCGCCCCTATCAAGGCCCGCCCACAATTGATGCCACCACCGAGGAGGCCCGCTGATGTGCTCACCGGTGCGATGCCGCACCTGCGGTAAAACCACCTGGTCGGGCTGCGGCGCCCACATCGAGGCTGTCCGCGCCCGGGTCGGCCCCGATAACTGGTGTCCTGGACACCGGATGCCCGAAGCGAGTGTGCCTGGCAAAGTCATCGCGTCAGACGAGGATCGCCGCCCACGGCGCCCGGGTTGGTTTCGCATACCGCGATCAACGCGATGAGCCACTCGTGTGCTGTTGGTCCTGTGCACCGGGCTCCTCTTCATGTCCCCAGGCCTCGGATTGGGTGAGCCAGAACAGGTAGCCGAGAGCGGGTAGCACGGTCACGGCCGCGATCGCGACGACTACGAGCAGCGCGACGAGTGTCGAACGTGCTCCCGCGGCGTCGGCGATCAGCATCTCGTCGACCAGCATCCACGGCGTCTGGGCCACCGCCCACCCGATGACGATCCCGGCGACGGCGATCAGCGCGGACACTCTCGCCCACCCGAACCTGCGCCGGAACACCAGAGCCAGCGTGAGTACCCCGGCTGCCGCGGAAACCACGATCAAGGGCAGCGCCCGCCCGAGTAGTTCGTTACCGAGGGTCGGGGCGTCGCGCCGGATGGGTGCGATCGCGGCGATCGCGATCGCGCCGGTCACGACACCGACCGCGAGGGTGCGGGGGCGTAGGTATTCCGCGAGGCGGAGATCGCCGGAGCGCGCGGAGTCCGCGGTGAGAAGCACCCCAGCCAGAAACGCCGAGGTACCGGCGGCCAGCGTGCCACCGACCAAGGATGTCGGGTTCAACCAGGAGCTCACCCGATCGCCGTAACCTTGCGCGGGCACACGGCCCGAGGCGATCGCACCGACGACGGTGCCGAAGAAGAACGGGGCGATCAGCGACGCCCCGGCGAAGAGTGCGCCGAACAGGCGTGCCTGGGTCATCGTCGCGGAGTACTTGCGGAACGCGAAGTTCGCCCCGCGCAGGACGATTCCGAGCAGTGCCAGGCTCATCGGAATGAACAGCGTCGT
>NZ_BAFY01000322.1 GCF_000308555.1 Nocardia cyriacigeorgica NBRC 100375
AGAACCAGATTCGCCCCGACCAAGACGGTGACCAACAGCCACCACGGCGACAGCGCTGCCGCGAGTGCGGTGCTGATCAAGATCAGGATTCCGGCCAGTAACGGCACGACTCGCTCGATGGTCCATGGTTGTGTGCGCAGGGGGAGTGCCATTGCGTCGAGCTCCTTCTCGGTGATCGGTCCGGCCGGGGTCAAGCCAGTGCGAGGAAGAGTTTTTCCAGCTCTTCGACGGTCATCGGCTCACTGCCCTCGGCTGCTTTCCCGTCCAGGCATTCGCGTAGCCCGGTGGCGACGATCTTGAATCCGGCCCGGTCGAGGGCGCGTGATACCGCCGCGAGCTGAGTGACCACGTCTTTGCAGTCGCGACCCTGCTCGATCATGGCGATGACGCCCGCGAGCTGGCCGTGGGCCCGGCGTAGCCGATTGAGTACAGGTGCGATGCTGGTCTCGTCGCCGACCATGGTGTTTCTCCATTCTCTCGAACCACCTTCCAGGATACCCCATGGGGTATCCTGGAAGATGGTTCGCGCCGATGTCAGTGGTGGGCGAAGCTGATGTTCGGCAGCGCCCGGGTCAGCCACGCCGGGCTCCACCACGCTGCTCTGCCGGTCAGCCGCAAGATGACCGGTAGCAAGACCAGCCGCACCAGTAGCGCGTCGAGCAGTACCGCGACCCCGAGGATGATGCCCATCTCCTTCGGCGGCAGCGGGTCGGCCAGGGCGAAGGTGAAGAACACTGCCACCATCACCGCCGCGGCGGCGAAGATGACCCGCCCGGAATGGGCCAGCCCGTCCAGATGCGCGGCGTGTGGCTCACCGGTGCGCTCGTAGTGTTCCTTCGCGGTGGCCAAGAGGAACACCGTGTAATCCATGGCGATGGCGAAGATCATCGCGAAGAAGAACACCGGGCCCCACCCGTCGAGGAAGCCTTGCGGGGAGAAACCGAGCAGTCCCGCGCCGTGACCATCCTGGAAGATCAACTTGGCCACCCCGAAGGCCGCGGCGGTCGAGAGCAGGCTCACCATTGTGCCGATGGCGGCGATCAACGGGGCTTGCAGCGCGACCAGTAGCAGCGCGAACCCAAGCACGAGGATGATCGAGACCACGATAGGCAGATAGTCGTCGAGAGTTTGTTGCAGGTCGAGGTTTTCCGCTGCTGCCCCTCCCACGAGAGCGTCGCCGGGAAGATCTGTGCGCAGCTGGCTCAGTATCCCCGCCAACTGCGGTGACGACGGATCGACTGACGGCATCGCCTGCATCATCACCAGGTCGCTGCCGTCGGCTGCGGGCTGGGGCGGGGTGAGTATGAGAACGCCATCGGTGGCGCGCGCGGCATCCGCAGCGGCAGGTGCCTGAGCGACAGGTGTGATGATCGACAGCATGCCCGGCGCGCCCTGCCCCATCTGATGCTGGATGAGCTCATAGCCTTGGCGCACAGGCGCTTCGGCGGGCACGACCTGAATCGAGGGCATCGCGGTCTTCAGTCCGAATACCGGTACGGCCAAGCCGATCAGAACGGCCAGGGCCGCGGTCGCGAAGGGCCACGGGTGGTTGTGCAGGATCTGGCCCCAGCGGGCGAACACGGGGGACCGGTGCTGCTGACGGCGCGCGAACGGTAACGCCGCCGCATCGACCCTGCCACCCAGTGCGCCCAGGACGGCCGGCAGCAGGGTCAGCGTCGCGGCCAGCACAAACAGCACTGCCAGCATGATGCCCACTGCCATGGTGCGAACCGCCGGCGCGGGAACGATCAGCACCGCCGAGAGACTCACCAGCACAGTCAGCCCGGACAGCAGCACCGCCTTGCCCGCGGTGTCCACGGTCTCGGCGACCGCTACGCGGGAATCGCCGGCGCGGGCCAGCGCGTCGCGAAAACGAGCGACCAGAAACAACGCGTAGTCGATCCCGAGCGCGAGAGCGAACATCATCGCGAAGTTCATCGCCCATACCGAAATCGGGGTGATCTGGTTCAGCAGCACCAGTCCGCCGGCGGAGGCCACCAGTCCGGCCAGGGTCAGCAGCAACGGCAGGCCGGCCGCGACCAGCGAGCCGAACGCCAACACCATGATCGCCAACGTGACCGGCCAGGAGAACATCTCGGCCTTGATCATCGCGTCGTGATTGGCGGCATTGAAATCACTCCACAGCGCGGAGGCGCCGGTCGGATATACCTCGATTCCGTCTCTGGACAGCGCGGTCAACGCATCCTTGTGCTCGTCGACGGCCTTGACCATGTCATCGGTGGAGGCGTTCGCGCCCGCGATCACGATGCCGGTGTGCTGGTCGGGGCTGACCGTGAACCCCGGCTGCGGTGTGATCACCTGCCCGATCCGTTCATCGCCGGCGAATACCGCGCCGACCTCATCGATCACTCGCGCCATCGCCGGATCGGTGACAGTCAAGGTGTCGGAGTGGACCACCACCTGCACTGCGGCCGAGGAGTTCCCGCCGAAGTGCTGCTGGGCGAGCTCGCGTACCTGCACCGATTCCGAGCCGTTGGCTTGCCATCCCGCTCCTGCCAGCGAGGTGAATACACTCGGCGCGGCGGCTCCCAGTGTGATCAGCGCCAGAAGCCACACCCCGACCACTGCCTTGGTATGCGCGGCCATGAACGCGCCCCACCAGCCGAGGAATCCTGGACCTGTGTGCGGGCGCTGCGCAACGGCGGCCGTCCCAGTATTTGTCTTCTCGACCATCCAACCCTCCTTCGATACCCCTGGGGGTATGCATTCGCCCTCGCCGACTATACCCCAAGGGGTATTTGGGAGTGTGAACGTTTGCCGGGAGAGGGGTGCTCGCGATCATGAGTCAGCACCGACGTCGTCGAAGATGCCGCCGGTCGGGCGGCCCACATCCCTGAGAATCACGCCGGACCAGGTCGCGCCGTCGGCTCGGCGAGCCCGCCGGAGTCAGCTGGGGATGTTCGCTACCGCAGAGTACGAGTGGACGGGACCTGGGGCATCGGCACAGACCAGCGAAGGATCGTGCCGCCGGTCGGATTGGGCTCCACGCTGAAGGATCCGCCGGACTGCTGGGTTCGCGCGGCCATATTCGCCAGACCGCTGCGCCGCTCGGGGTTTTCCGGGATACCGACGCCGTTGTCAGTGACTTCGAGCATGACGTCGTCACCTATCGTGAGTCTGATCGAGACCGCGCTGGCATGCGCATGCCGCACCACATTGCTCACCGCTTCGCGTAGAACGGCCTCGACATGATCGAACATCGCAGGACTCAACACCGACACCGGGCCGGACAGCCTGATCGTCGTCCGGAGGTCTGCTTCGGCGGTCATCTCGGCAACGACGGCATGCAGCCGTTTACGCAGGACCGGCGTCTCGGCGGTCGAGCTCGAGTGTAGGTCGAAGATCGAGTGCCGGATATCTTGCACGATCGCCTGCACGTCGTTGATGGTGTCGACGAGCCGGGTCTTCACTTCGGGCGCGCGCGCACGCTGAACCGTCCCCTGCAAGGACAGACCGACGGCGAATAGACGCTGGATGACATGGTCGTGAAGGTCGCGTGCGATCCGATCGCGCTCGGACACC
Organism: Nocardia cyriacigeorgica NBRC 100375; assembly: GCF_000308555.1. Lineage (GTDB taxonomy): Bacteria > Actinomycetota > Actinomycetes > Mycobacteriales > Mycobacteriaceae > Nocardia > Nocardia cyriacigeorgica. The sequence continues at coordinate 3,544 of NZ_BAFY01000322.1, forward strand.
ACATCGAGCTCGCGCATCCTGCGCTGGCTCTCTGCCAGCTGCAGCGCCAGCGCCGCTTGATCGGCGAAGGCGGACATCATCTTTCGCTCGGTCGAACCGAGGACCACCGTCTCGGCCGGACGCACGGTGCTCAACACTCCGAGGACGGCCTGGCCTGCCCGCAGCTGTGACGTTTCCGTCGAGCCCTCGGCGATCAGCGATTCGATCGCCGATGGGTCATCGACTGCTGGTGCCGGCCCCGCCAAGGGCTGAAACGCCGGCCCGGTCGGCGACCAGCGAACAGGGATCTTCCGGCCGACAAGGGCATCGGCGTCAGCACCGGCGGCCGCCGCGATCATCAGCTCGGTGACCTCATCGCTGGGCAGGTCGGGGTCCGCTGGCAAAGCCAGGTAGGCAGAGGCCGACTTGGTCAGCGCCAGGGCGCGCTCGGTGATCAGCTGGTGAACATCCGGCGGCGTTCCACCGGCGAGCACCTCCGAAGCGACATCTTGGGTAGCCTCCAGCCACTGCTGCCGCACCTGCGACTCCTCGTAGAGCCGTGCGTTGGCGATGGCGGTGCCCGCCGCGGCGGCGAGAGCCTGGACCACGACCTCGTCGTCCTCGGTGAACTCTTGGCCGTTGGCCTTCTCGGTCAGATACAGGTTGCCGAAGATCTCGTCGCGGACCTGGACCGGAACGCCGAGGAAGGTCCGCATCGGCGGATGGTGCGGGGGAAACCCCACCGACGACGGATGTTCGGACAAATTCGCGAGCCGGATCGGCCTGGGCTGTTCGAAGAGCAGGCCGAGCACTCCATGGCCCTGGGGTAGATCGCCGATGAGGACTCGCGTCCGGTCATCGATGCCTTCATAGACGAATTCGGCGAGCTTCGTAGAACTCTTGTCGGGCTCGCGGACGCCCAGAGCGCCGTAGCCTGCGTCGACGAGCTCGATCGCGGTATGAACGATCGACCGCAACGTGTTGTCCAGATCTAGACCGGTGGTAATGACCAGCATGGCCTCGATCAGGCGATCCATCTGGTCGCGGACGCCGATGATCTCCGAGATGCGGTCTTGCACCTGATTGAGCAGTTCCCGAAGGCGCGAGTGAGCCAGCGTCTCGACTACCGGCGATCTGCTGCCGCGGCCGCCGTCAGATGAAGGTATCTGCACACCCGCATTCTGGCACTCGGAATCCGCCCGAGCCGGGTCGTACTCGGAGTGGGCACTGCTGTGGCCACTCAGGACATATCCTTACGCGTCGGATCGAGTTTGGACGCCAACACCGCAGCCTGCGTACGCCGTTCCACACCGAGTTTGGTCAGTAGCCGGGATACGTAGTTCTTCACCGTCTTCTCGGCCAGGAACATCCGTGCGGCGATCTGCCGGTTCGTCAAACCTTCTCCAAGCAATGCCAAAAGCTTCCGTTCCTGCTCGGTCAGTCCAGCGAGCGGGCCCTTCTGCTCTTCGGCTTCGGCCCGGATCTTCGCCATCAAAGCTGCGGCCGCACGGTTGTCGAGCAGCGACTTACCCGCGCCGACAGCGCGGACGGCATCGACGAGATCGGTGGTACCGATGTCTTTGACGACATACCCACTTGCTCCGGCGAGAATCGCATCGAGCATGGCCTGCTCGTCGGTGAACGAGGTCAGGATCAGACAGCGCAGGCTGTCGTCGCGCGTGAGCAGCTCGCGGCACAGCTCGATGCCGTTGCCGTCGGGCAGTCTGACGTCGAGTACGACGACCTCTGGCCTTGTCGCAGGGATCCGGGCGAGCGCGTGGTCGACCGTTCCTGCCTCGCCCACCACCTCGAGGTCAGGCTCTGCGCTGATCAGATCCCCCACCCCGCGCCGCACGATCTCATGGTCATCGACAAGGAACACTCGAACCATCGGTCGACTCCTTTCACCGGTGACACCAGCATACGAACACGCGCAGTGTGATGCGGCCGTTCTCCTGCCGGCGGCCGGTGGTCTCCACGGATGAGGACTTTGGTCCCTGGCCACCGAAGTGCGCGAGCTGCTGGACTCGACCACAACGGCTGGGCGGATTCGGAGGTGCACGCGTGGATGTACCGGAAACACAGTCGCGCGCGTTGCCAGGCGGCGGAGAGTTTGCCGCGCAACCCCCGGCGCTGTCGTTTGACGACGGTCTGACCTCATCTGAAGCCGCGGCGCGGCTTGCACGCTACGGCCCCAACACCGTCCCTCGGCCGCCGCCGGCCCGGCTGTGGCAGCGTGTTGTGCGTCAGTTGCGTGACCCGTTGATCGTGGTGTTGCTGGCTGCGACGGTGCTGACCGCGATCATCGGCGACTGGACCGATATGTCGGTCATAATGCTGGTCATCGTGGCGAACACCGTGGTGGGCGTCGGCCAGGAAATCCGCGCGGATCGTGCCATCACCGCCCTCTCGGAGCTGACTGCCCCGTGTGCCCGTGTCATCAGAGATGGTGACCAACGCGAAATCCCGGCTGCCGACGTTGTGCTCGGCGATCTGCTGGTGCTGGCGGAGGGCGACATCGTGCCGGCGGACGCCAATGTGGTCGAAGCGGCGGCCATGACCGTCGACGAATCTGCGTTGACCGGGGAATCGATCCCGGTAGACAAGAGAGCGGGCGGTCAGGTGTCGGCGGGGACGATTGTGGTGCGCGGTCGAGGCAGGGCGGTGGTGACGTCGGTCGGGGCTCAGAGCGCGACCGGACGCATCGCCCACCTGATGGGCAGGGACTCGGGACCGACGCCGTTGCAGAAGCGGCTGCTTGACGTCGGCCGGCTGCTTGCGGTGGTGACGGTCGCCTTGTGTGCGATCGTCCTTGTGCTGGGCCTCGTGCGGGGCGAGCCGGTGGAGCTGATGGTCGTGACAGCGATCAGCCTCGCCGTTGCTGCCGTCCCGGAATCATTACCGGCGGTGGTGACGCTGGCATTGGCCATGGGCGCCCGCCATATGGCGGCGCGCCGTGCTCTTATCCGCAGATTGCCCGCTGTGGAAACACTGGGGTCGGTCACGGTCCTGGCTACCGACAAGACGGGGACGCTGACGGAGGGCCGCATGGTCGCTCGGAAGCTCTGGACTCCGAGCAGCGAAGCCGACATCAGCGGATCCGGATATGCGCCGGACGGCGCGATCACCGCACGTGGAGAAGTTCTCGGCCCTACCGGCCCCAACGATGTGACGGAACTGCTTTCGGCGGCTGCGCTGTGCAACGACGCCCGTCTACGGGCTCCAGACGACGAGGGCCGCGGATGGACCGCCCTCGGCGATCCGACCGAAGCGGCGCTCCTGGCTGCGTCGGCCCGGCTGGGCCTCGCCCAGACCAGCCTGCATGAGCAATTCCCGCGCATAACCGAGCGGCCGTTCGACAGCGACCGCAAGCGGATGTCGACGGTGCACCAGACGCCCGAGGGCCACCACAAGGTGATATGTAAGGGCGCTCCGGAAGTCGTGCTGAGCCGTTCGGTCCTACTCGACGATCTTCAGGTCCTGGACCGCGCCGCCGCCTGGGCGAATCGTCTGGCGTCGGACGGGTATCGAGTGCTTGCCGTGGCCGCGGCAGAGCGCAGCGAAGCCCCGGTGACCGATGGCGACTTCGAAAGCGGACTGCGGTTACTGGGGCTGGTGGCGATAGTCGATCCGCCTCGCAGCGCCGCGGCCGCGACGATCCGCGCCTGCCGCCGGGCCGGAATCCGCCCGATCGTGATCACCGGCGACCACCCCGGCACCGCCCACGCGATCGCGGTGGACCTCGGCATCATCGGACCATCCGAGCGCGTCATCGATTGCCGGCAGATCTCGCACAACGATCTGACGACCGGCACAGTATTCGCCCGGGCGACGCCCGGCCAGAAACTCGACATCATCGAAGCGCTGCGCGGCAACGGCGAGGTTGTCGCGATGAACGGCGATGGGGTCAACGACGGCCCTGCCTTGCGGCGTGCCGATATCGGCGTGGCCATGGGTGGGCGCGGCACCGAAGTTGCCAGGCAGGCCGCCGACCTCGTCCTCGCCGACGACGATCTGAACACAGTGGTGGTCGCGGTCGAAGAAGGCAGGCGGGTGTATGCGAACATCCGCCGCTTCCTTGTCTACGGACTCTCGGGCGGTGCTGCCGAGATCGCCGTCATGCTCGCGGGCCCGTTCGTCGGATTGGCTCTTCCGCTCCTACCGGCCCAGATCCTGTGGATCAACTTGCTCACTCACGGTATTCCGGGTGTTGCCCTCGGGGGCGAGCCCGCCGACCCGGAAGCCATGGACCGCCCACCACGTCCGCCCACCCAGAGCATCCTCGGCGCGGGTCTGTGGCAACGGGTGCCCAGGATCGCGTTTGTGCTGACCGCGGTCACCCTCGGCGTGGCACTCTGGGGTTATCACACCGACCGCCCGTGGCAGAGCATGGCGTTCTTCGCGCTGGGCGCAGCGCAATTGGGTGCGGCCCTGGGTTCCCGGGCCCGCCCAGGCTCCATGGCAAACCCCATGCTGCTGGTCGCGGTCACCGCGGCCCTCGCCCTGCAACTGGCCGGGCTGTATTTGCCCCCGCTGCGTGAACTGCTCGGCACCGAGCCGCTCGGCGCTTTCGAATTGCTGGTCGTCAGCGCCGTGTCGACCCTCGGCTATGCCGCAGTACGGCTCGATCGCATCATCCACCCGAGCCGAGCGGCTGTAGCGTTGTCGCCGCCGCCCGGCCGAAGACCGGCGTAACGTCGGGCTGCCTCCCCGGGGAGGTCGGCGCGCGGGAATCGCACTGGCGAAGGGCCGGTCCAGGTGCCGGGCCGGGGCGAAGCTTACTGATCTCAGGCGATCAGCACCGCGGCGCCATCGAAGCGGCCATGGGCGAGATCGGAGAGCGCTCGGTCGGCATGGTCGAGCGGATACTGATGGGTCGACACGTGCAGGCGGTGTCGGCCGGCGAAGGCGAGGAACTCCCCGGCCTGGGCTCGGGTGTTCGACGTGACGCTACGCAACTGGCGCTCGCGGAAAAGGTGGCGTCGGTAGTTCAACGGCGGGACGTCGGACATGTGGATTCCGGCCAGGGCCAGGGTGCCTCCGCTATCCAATGCTTCGAGTGCGGGCGGCACCAGCTCGCCGGCGGGCGCGAACAGGACCGCCGAGTCGAGGGGTTCCGGCGGTGCGTCGGCCTGGCCCTGCACCGACGCGGCTCCGAGCGCCGTTGCGAGCTCACGAGCGGCCTCGCCCCGTGTCATCACGTGCACGCGTGCGCCACGTGCGATCGCGACCTGTGCGGTCAAGTGGGCGCTTCCGCCGAAACCGTAGATGCCAAGAACACCGCCTGCCGGCAACTCCGCACGCAGCAGGGCGTGGTAGCCGATGATGCCCGCGCACAAGAGCGGTGCCAGCTCCGCGTCCGGGTAACCGGCGGGTAGTGCGAGGGCGAAATCCGAGGGAACGGTAGCGTATTCGGCGTACCCTCCGTCGTCGTCCCACCCGGTGTAACGCGAGTAAGGGCACAGGTTCTCCGCGCCGCGCAGACAGTACCGGCACGTGCCGCAGGTGTGTCGCAACCAGGGGATACCGACTCGGTCACCGACGGCGAAACGGGTAGCACCGGAGGTCGTCACCACTTCTCCGACCACTTCATGCCCAGGCACGACGCTGCGACGGTGTACGTCGAGATCGCCCTCGACGACGTGCAGGTCCGTGCGGCAGACCCCGCACGCCAGCACTCGCACCAAGAGGTCTCCCGCCTGGGAAACCGGGATGGGCGATTCGTGTCTGCGCAACGGGCGGGAGTCGATCGGAGCCGGTTCGTCGACCCGCCACGTCCGCATAGTCTTCGGCGCAACCATGTCTGCCTCCTGCGACCGCTTGATATCGATGCCCTACAGGCCTGACGGGTAGGTCGAACCGCCGAGAAACCAGGTGAACAGCCCCGGGACGACCAGCGCGGACCAATGAACACCGCGCCGGACACCGGAGGCAGTTCCGAGTGGGATCGATGCGCGGAGCACGTCAGCGCTCCGCGACGGGGGTGAGGCCTTCGCCGAGCAGGATCCTGTGGGCCCGCTGCGCGGCCGACGCCATTCGCGAACCGTCGTCCGGCTCTGACGGCAGTTGCTCTAGACCGGCGACGAGGGCGGATACGGCTTCGGCGAGGGCCCGTACCCGCGCATCGAGGACGCTCAGGGTGTCATCGGACTTCATTTCGTTGTCCTCGACCACGGAAAGGAGCACATTGTCCGTAGCGGCCCCGGACAGCACGCTGTTCAGGTGCGTTGGGAGAACTGCGAATACCCGATCCATCTGGCCGGGCGAGAACAGCTCGGACAAGACCGCGGTGATCGAGCCTGCGGCCGTGCCCACCTCATCCCGGCCGATTCCGGCCTCCCGGGCGAACTGTGCAACGAACTCGGCCGTGCCGTGCCGCACCGGAACGTGGCTCGGAACCCAGCCCTCGAAGTAGGTACCCCGCAGGATCTCGGGCAGTTGCGCCGTCAGATGCGCGGACCCGACGACAGTGATGCGGTCACGGACAGTGTGCGTCCATGCGCGCAAAGCACGGTAGGCAAAGGCGAAGTCCTCGGTGCCGAGGCCCTCGGCAACAGCGTGAACCCACTCGTGAGCTTTCTGGACGGCCGGTGCGAAGGGATCGGCAGGGTAGGGCATGGGGTCCTCCTCGTGGTGTCCATCGGTGTCGAGCGAGGTGTTCCACCAAGCCTGAGCTGTCTTCGGGGCATCCCCAAGGGCCATATGTGGGTGAGACGCGGGTCGATGGTCCTTCGGGCTGGTGGCAGTGCAGCGCGCCCGCGCATTCGACGATGACGGTATGAGAGAAGCGACACCGGCTGATCGCGCGTCGAGTGGGCTGTTCGCGTAATCGCCCATCAGGAAATCTGCGGCATCTCGGGCCGATGCCGACATGACCGACTACCGCAGATCACAGGGCCGGCGACGGGGTATTGGGCGCTCGTCTCCGCAACACGGTTGCCGAGTTGCTCCAGCCCGATCAGTTGTGATTTTCGAGAGGTTGTAACGACTATGCCCGACGCCTTGCCCGACTCACCGCTGACGAGCGGGATTCGCGTGACGGAGACGTGGCAGATTGCCTAGGACTTTGGTCCTTGATTCCCGGGCCGAGGTCCGGAGATGGTGCGACACGGTGCCCTATCGGTGATCGGGCCACCGGAGTGGAATCGGCGGTGTCAGCACTTGCCCCTCAGTTGAGGAGACACCATGAATCTACTTCCCGCACATCATCGTCAATCGTTGCTGCCTGAACTCAACGATCTATGGAACGCCGTCGCGCCCACCGGGTTGGCCCCGATGTTCGGCGCTCACCTGCTGCGGCTCGAGGACACCGTCGAGGACGGCCGCTACATCGTGCGGGCCGAGATTCCGGGCATCGACCCTGCCAAGGACGTCGAGGTCTCGGTTCAGGGCCGCCAACTGACGATCAAGGCCGAGCGGACCGAGAAGAAGGAGGAAAAGGGCCGTTCGGAGTTCAACTACGGGTCCTTCTATCGATCGGTCACGCTGCCCGAGGGTGCCGACGAGAAGGGGATCGAAGCGACCTATGCCAAAGGCATTTTGTCTGTGTCGGTGCCGATGGGTGAACCGAAGGAGACACCCAAGGTTGTGGAAGTGAAAGTGACTGACTAGCCCGTCGAGCGCAGCGGATAGGGATCTTGCGGTCCGGCGGGCGTCGTGCATGGCAACGCCCGCCGGGCCGTGAGGTAAGCCTGAGCTGCCTTTTCTTTCGGTGTGCGCAGTCATAGAGTGAGGTCGGCCGAAGTGTTCCCACCGAGATAGCGGAGGGTTGAACATGACGACGATGGAAATGCCACACGTCACCGAATGCACGGTCAGCAACTGTTCCTATAACCACGACGGGTGCCATGCCTACGCGATCAATGTCGCCGGCCACAACGGCAGCGCCGACTGCGAGACCTTCATCCCGTTGACGATGAAAGGTGGACTGGACACGGTTACCAGCATGGTCGGGGCGTGTCAGCGCGCGGATTGCGTACACAATCGCGACCTCGAGTGCACCGCATCCGAGATCCGCGTCGGTCCTGGTTCCGGTGAGCATGCCGCGCGCTGCCTGACGTACAGTTCCCGATGACTGTCTGTCGGCCGATGGCTACTCAGCCGATACCGGCTCTGTCAACAACTCGCGAAGACTGACCCCGGGTCGAATCGTGAATGCTGACCCTTGGGGTCAATTTTGGTGAGTTGGTGGGGGTCAGTTTTGGTGGTTCAGTCGGTTGCGGCGCGGTTCTCTTTGGCGAGCAGGGCGCGGCGTTGGCGGGTGCGGTATGAGTCGCCGGTGAGGGTGAGGACTTCGGCGTGGTGGACGAGGCGGTCGATCATGGCCGCAGCGACGACGTCGTCGGAGAAGGTTTCTCCCCATCGCCCGAACGGCAGGTTGGAGGTCACCATGATCGAGCCCTGCTCATAGCGGGAGGCGACGAGCTGGAAGAACAGATTCGCCGCGTCCTGGTCGAAGGGGATGTAGCCGACCTCGTCGACAATGATCAGTTTGTAGCGGCGGATCTTCTTCAGTTCCGCGTCCAACCGGCCGGCATGGTGGGCGCTGGTGAGTCGGCTGATCCAGTTGCTGGCGGTGTCGAACAACACCGAGTAGCCCGCGTGAGCTGCCTTGACGCCCAGTCCGATGGCCAGGTGCGTTTTGCCGATGCCGGGCGGGCCGAGCAAGATCACGTTCTCGGCTTTCGGGACGAAGGTGCCGGTGGCCAGGTGCGCCAGAACGTCTCGGCGCAGTGAGGGCAGGTGGTCGAGGTTGAAGTCCTCCAAGGTCTTGACCTGCGGGAAGTGCGCGGTGCGGATGCGCATGATGGTGCCCTTGGACTCGCGATCGGCAACTTGGCGTTGCAATAGCGCGGCCAAATACTCTTCGTGCGACCAGTTCTCGTCGCGAGCTTGCTGAGCCAGCTCCTCCCAGCTGCGTCCGATCGTCGACAGCTTCAACACGCGCGTCAGGTAGGCCATCATCGATGGCAACCCGTCGGGTGGCAGCGCTGCGTATATGGCCAGCCGATCCGCTCAGCGATCACCGACCCAGGCATACGCGGATACTCCGCCAGCAACGCGCGAATCTGGCCCTCATAAGCGTCCACCACCCGCCCCCGCGGCTTGCGCTCATACTTCGGCGGCCGGTCCGACGCCAACGCCGCCCGCACCGTATTCCGCGCTACCCCCAACCGACGCGCTATCTCCTTGATCGGCACCCCCTCCGCCCGATGCAACCGGCGGATCTCAGCCCAGTCCTCGATGGCAATCACCCCGAAAGCGTCAACCCCCAGCAGGGGTCAATGTTGAGAAATCGCTGCGGGGTCAGTCTTCAAGAGTTGCCGACAGGCTCACCGGGGGCGGCCGCGAACGAGGCGTTTCGGCTGATGCGCCGACTGCGGACCCGCCGGACCAGGGCTGCCATGCCGGCACGATCGAAAACGTCCGTTCCCGGTAACTGTACGGTGGCGGCTGCCGCAGCCACCCCGAATTCGCATGCGCGTAGTGGTTCCCTGCCCGCGGCAAGGTAATACGTGATGGCGGCCACCAAGCTGTCGCCCGCGCAGGCATCACTTCGGAAGGGATGCGGCAGGGGCGGCGCCGAGATCTCGTAGTGTGCACGGTGATCGGAGTAGACGGCGCCGAGCGCGCCCACTGTGGTAACGGCATGGTCGCAGGATCGGCCAGCGAGTAGCAGGTCGTTCACCGCGCGCGCGTCCGCGTGGCTCGTGATCTGCCGGCCCAGGAGCGCGGCACCCTCATGGCGATCGAGGCGGATGAGGAAGCTGTGCTCGGTGAGAGCCGTCCGCAGTTGGTCGCCGCCGATATCGAGAATCACCTTGGTGCTCGAAGGGCGTTCCCGGACGAGTTGTGCGCTGAAGTCGTCGCGCAACTCCGATGTGGCACTGCCGGATACGACAAGGAAGCCGGCTTCTGCGCACGCTGTCCGTATCGAGTTGATGAGAAGTGACTCCTCGCTCGTAGTCAGCCGAGGTCCCGGCGGTACAACGTGATAACTGCTGCCCGACGAGACATCGGCGATGACGAACGCTTCTCGTGTGTCGGAGTCGATTCTTATCCCCACGTGCCGAAGACCTTCGGCATCGAGGAGACGATCGAGGCGGCGACCGGCCTCTCGACCGGTGGTGTGGATCGCGGTCGCGCAGCCGCCGAGGCGGGCGATACATCGAGCGACATTGATCCCGCCACCTCCTGCGCGGACAGAGTTCATGCGGGCGCGGTTCTTACCCTCGGCGGTGAGCGCGTCCACCTCCATCGACAGATCCACGGTCGGGTTGAGGGTGACGGTGACGATGTCGTTGCGCACCATGGATCTCAACCGACTGTCTGGCGCAGCGCGTGGTCGAGGACGAGGCGTTGTTCGGCGGCCGCGACTGTGCGACGGGCAGCGGGCGCGGCATCGGGCGTCACCGATATCGAGGTGATGCCGAGACGCACGAGATGCTCGGCGAACTCGGGATGGTTGGACGGTGCCTGACCGCACAGCGACGAGGTGATGCCCAGCCGCCGTGCCGTACCGACGATGCTCGAGATCGCTTCCAGCACAGCGGGGTCGGATTCGTCGAACAGCTCCGCGCACTGCTCGGAATCGCGATCGACGCCCAGCATCAATTGCGTGAGGTCGTTGCTTCCGATGGATACCCCGTCGATGCCGAGCCCAACGTATTCGGGCAGCCAGTGCACCACGGACGGCACTTCCGCCATCACCCACCGGTGCAGACCGCGATGCTTGCCGAGCGGGCTCGCGTCGACCAGTTCCAGGCAGGCTTCCAGCTCCCATCGAGTACGGACGAACGGAATCATCAGATGCAGGTTGGGTGTGGCTTCGCGGACCCGGGCGATCGCGGCCAGCTCGAGGGCGAACACCTCGGGGTCACGGATGTAGCGATAGCAGCCGCGATAGCCGATCATCGGGTTCTGCTCGACCGGCTCGTACCGTGCGCCACCGTCGAGGGCGCGGAATTCGTTGCTACGTAGATCGGTGGCTCGGTAGATGACCGGTCGTGGATGGAACGCCGCGGTGATGCGGTGCAGGGAATGCGACATCTGCTCGATGAACGTGGCTTGTTCACCGCGGGCGATGAGTTCGCGTGGGTGTCGCCCACCGAGTGCCTGAGTCAGCAATGTTTCCGCTCGCAGCAGGCCGACGCCGTCCACGTCTGTGCCGGCGACTCGCTCGGCGGCGTCGGGAAGCGCGAGGTTCACATAGATCTTGGTCGCGGTCGGGCTGCCTGCGGGGACCGCCTGTGCCGGGGCCGCAACAGCCGTCGCGGTCACGGGGGGCGCGGCGTGTCCGGCGCGAACTTCGCCCGCGGATCCGTCGACGGTGACCAGAGTGCCGTCGACGAGGGTCTTGGTGGCGGTGCGGGTGCCAACGACACAAGGCACGCCGAGTTCGCGGGCCACGATGGCAGCGTGGCAGGTCATGCCACCGCTGTCGGTGACGACCGCGGCGCTGCGTGCGATGGTGGGCAGCCAATCCGGGCTGGTCATCGGTGTGACGAGGACTTCGCCCGCCTTCAGCGCATCACCTTGCTCGGGTGAGCTGAGGATTCGCACGGTGCCTTCGGCAGCACCGGGCGCCGCGGCGAGTCCGCGGACGATGACGGCAGAGTCGCTGAGCGGGGCGGGTGTGGCCAGGCTCGGGTCATCGGGAAGCATCGTGATCGGTCGAGCCTGCACGAGCCAGAGCGCCTCACCGTCGATGGCCCATTCGATGTCTTGCGGCGTGCCGCGGTAGTGGTCTTGCACGGCGGTTGCGAGCCGCGCGATGGCCACCGCCTGCTGCTCGGTAAGGACCGGTACAGCTGCTTGGGCGGCGTCGATGGCTACGTGCCTGTCGCCCTCGGGTCCGGCGACAATGGCGTAATCCTGTTTGCCGGCGCGGGTTTCGAGGAGGACCGGGCCGTGTGCGTCGAGGATATAGGTGTCGGGCTCGACAGCTCCGGAAACGACTACCTCACCCTGCCCCCGTGCGGCGTCTATGACGATCCGGTCTCGGCGTCCGGTGGATGGATCAGCGGTGAAGGCCACACCGGCTTGTCCGGCCGCGACCATGCGCTGCACAACCACGGCCATCGCGGGCGTCTGGCGCATGCCGCGCCGCGCACGGTAGGTGACAACGCGCGGGGTGAACAGCGATGCCCAGCAGTCGGTGACGGCGGCGATGAGTTCGTCGTCGCCGCGGATATTGGTGCGCGAGAGGTTCATTCCGGCGAATGACGACGTCGCGCTGTCCTCACCGACCGCGGACGACCGTACAGCTACGGAGACCCGGTCGCCGAGGTCGTGATACGCGGCGAGGATGGCTTGGCGGGCGGTATCGTCGAACGCGGCGTGCTGTACGAGCTCGCGCATCTGGGTGCACAGTTGCTGCACGGTCTTACCGGAGGTATCGAGGGCCTGAGCATGCAGCCGCTCCAGTTCCGTGCCGGCGTCGCCGACCAGCACGATGTGCTCGTAACAGCTGCGCAGGATGACGAATCCCGGCGGTACGGGTAGTCGCGCCGCGACCAGCTCGCCCAGGTTGGCGCCCTTACCACCGGCCTGGTCGGCGTCGGTGAGACGTAGCTCGGCGAAGGTGGCTACGTAGTCGCCCATCTTCGGCTCCGATCCTTGTTGATCTTGCTGGGTCAGCAGTGCGTGTCCTGTCCAAGCCTGCCTCGAGGGGTAGAACAGGGTCAGGGTCGTGGTGCCTGAAGCCACGGGACTTTCGGCCTCAGCGTCGTCCGCCGTTGCGTCGTCGCCTCGAACCTGCTGATACCGCCGTCTCGGTAGTATCGGCGGCGGTCGGCAACGGGGTGGACGTCCGCCCGCGAGCCAGTCTGCCCAGCCGAGTGCTGAACGCCTGGCAGCTCGGGTAGCGGCAGCAGCCACCGGAATTGCGCCGAGTAGCGCCAGTTCGACCACGACGGGCGATCAGGGTCCTAAGCAGCAGCTGCTGGGACCTTCGGCTCTCGCCGCGCGGCCGCCGCGCTGGGGACCATGGGGCAATGATGACCGATGCAGCGATTTCGGTATCCCGGTTGTCCAAGTCCTTCGGGCGGACCAAAGCGCTCGACGATCTGGATCTGAGTGTGCGGGTGGGGGAGGTTCATGGATTCCTCGGGCCGAACGGATCAGGAAAGACGACCACCATCCGGGTCCTGCTCGGTTTGCTGCGCGCCGACGCCGGATGCATTCGTCTGCTCGGTGGTGACCCGTGGAAGGACGCGGTCGCCCTGCACGCTCGGCTGGCGTATGTCCCCGGCGAAGTGACCCTGTGGCCCGGAATCACCGGTGGTGAGATCATCGATCTGATGGCTAAGTTGCGCGGCCACCTCGATCGGCACCGGAGGGCCGAACTGCTCGAACGCTTCGATCTGGACCCGACGAAGAAGGCCCGCGCCTACTCGAAAGGTAACCGGCAGAAGGTGGCACTGGTCGCGGCGCTGGCCTCCGATGCCGAGCTACTGCTGCTCGATGAACCGACCGTCGGTCTCGATCCTCTGATGGAGGCCGAATTCCAGAGCTGTGTCCGCGAGCTCGTCGCGCGGGGACGCACCGTGCTGTTGTCGAGTCACATCCTGGCCGAGGTCGAGGCACTGTGCGATCGAGTCACCATTATCCGCAGCGGGCACACCGTGGAAAGCGGAGCCCTCGACGAGCTCCGCCATCTCACCCGCACGACGGTGACGGTCAAAACCGATCGCCCCGCCGTGGAGTTGAAAACGACCGCAGGCGTCAAGGACCTGGTGATGGATGGTCGCCATGCGCGGTTCGAGGCCGAGGCGGCGCATCTCGACACAGTGTTGCGGGTGCTGTCGGACATCGGCGTGCGTAGTCTCACCAGCACCACCCCGACACTCGAAGACATCTTCCTGCGCCACTACGCGGAGGCCGACCTGCCCGCAGAGGTGACGTCGTGATCGTGGCAGCCGGGACCCGACCCAGCAGCTTCGCGGGCACTGGCGCACTGTTGGCTTTCGCGCTGCGGCGAGAGCGTTTCGCCCTGCCGCTATGGCTGGCCGGGCTGGGTGTCTTGATGACCATGCAGTCGGTGGGCAGCCAACGCTTCTATGGCACTCCGGAAGAGCTGGCCCAACTGCGGACCACCATCGGGGCGAGTGCGGCCGCGCTCGCCACCGGTGGTCCGGCGCGGCTGCTGCACAGCGTCGGCGGCGAGGTGCTGTTCGAGATCTTTGCCTATCTGGCAATCGTCGCGGCCTTGATGAACATGTTCTTGATCGGCCGCCATACCCGTTCCGACGAAGAGACCGGGCGGGCGGAGCTGGTTCGATCGGCTCGGGTCGGACGACGAGCGCCGATGGTGGCGGCCCTCGCGGCGGCTGCCACAGCCGACGTCGCGGCCGGGCTGGTTGTCTTCGCCGCCGCGGCGGCCAGTGGGCTGCCCGTCCACGGGTCCATTCTGGCCGGGGTCGCTGTCGGCGGCATCGGTTTCACCTTCGCCGCGGCAACGTGCGTCGCGGCACAGATTTTCGAGAACCCCCGCAGTGTTTATGGGTCGATCACAACGGCCATTGCCGGAGCGTACGTACTGCGCGCCGTCGGTGATGCCGGCGACAGCGCGGTGGCCTGGGCATCGCCCATCGGATGGGGGCAGCGCACCTACCCGTACGTCGACGACCGATGGTGGCCGCTGCTGTTGTTCGTCGTAGCATCCGCTGCACTGGTGGGCATCGTGTCGTTCCTGCTGGAACGCAGGGATTTCGGCGCGGGACTGCTCGGCTACGGCACCGGCCGCGCAGGCGCGTCGGTGTTGCTCGGTTCGCCGCTCGGCTTGGCATGGAGGTTGCAGCGGGCTGTGCTCGCAGCCTGGTGTGGCGGAGTCGTCGCGCTGGGCGTTGCGTACGGATCGTTCGCCGACAGCATCGAGCAGTACCTGGCAGATAATCCTGCCATCGCCGCGTACTTGCCGGGCGGCGTCGAGGACGCCGTCGACTCCTACCTCGCGTTGACGATATCGATCACCTCCTTGCTGGCTGCCGCCTACGGAGTCGCTGCCGTTCTGCGAGCTCGGACCGAGGAGGTCGCCGGCCGAGCCGACACCGTATTGTCTGCCCCGGTAGGGCGAGGTCGATGGTTGGCGAGCCATCTTGCCGTCGTGCTGCCCGGGACAGCTCTGGTGACGCTCGCCGGCGGATTCGGTGCGGGAGTGTCTTACGGAATAACCACCGGCGATCCGGCGCAGCCGGGCAGGCTCGCCGTGACAGCACTGGGGTATCTACCCGCGGTGTGGGTGATCATCGCGGTCGCGGTGGCCGGCTTCGGATGGATTCCGAGAGGGGCGGCGGTGCTGGCATGGGCAGTGTTTGCCTATTGCGTCGTGGTGCTGCTCTTCATCGTCGCCTTCGACTTGCCCGGCTGGTTCGGCGACGGCTCACCGTTCCGGCACACACCGCAGGCTCCGCTCGAAGAAGCCGCCATGGGTTCGTCAGCGGCGTTGCTTTCGGTTGCGGTTCTCCTGCTCGCAGCGGGTTTCGCCGGCTTTCGGCGCCGTGACGTCACCGTCTGACGAACAACGATGCCGTCGGCACGCATCGACACACCAGGCGTCCACGTGTTTGTTCCTCGCGGATCTGTTGGTACGCCGGGAGCGAGGCCGCCGCTGCTCTACGTCGACGGCTTTGCGGGTGGTGGCTGCGTGCAGGGTGTTGCAGTACGCGCGGCGAGCGTGACCAACGCATCGGTGAGCACCCGTTTCCAGGTGCTCACCGATACCGCACGATCAGGGCTTCTTGGTGGACAGATACGTCGAGACGATCACCATCGCCGCGAAGATCACGGCAATGAGGACAGCCGCTACCGACCAGCTCATGACAGGCTCCTTTCGTGAGTAAGGACAGTGGACGATCTTCTGCGAACGCTCGGTTCACAACGAGGCGTGGTGTTACCGACCGGGTGAGGTTCCCGGCCGAGCCGACTGCGCGACAAACCGGAAGCGGCGTCCGCGCATTGCGGCTCCAAGAAGCGCGACTGCCGACCCCAGCAACCCGAATGCCGGTTGGAGCCAGTGGACCTGGCCGATGATGATCGGCTGGACACACACCCAAGCGAGGAGCGTTATCCCGCTGAGCATCGCCATGGCGGGAACTGCGCCGGGTCTGGCCACCGCCATCGCGCAGGTCGACGTCATCGGGATGCCGACGACGATCAACAGCAGTGTCCCAGCGAGTGCAGGGCTTTGGAGAGGCACCCGCTCGGTGACGTCTCGGCTGAGATCAGCACCGCCCCCGACGAGGCCGACGAATCCCGCGATGGCCCAGAAGGCGATGAACCCGGATACTGCCGCCAGGGACCATCGCGCGATCTCGGAGGGCGGAGCTTCGATGTGATGAGTCATCAGTCCACGATCGCGCGCCGCGGCGATGGTCCACAGTGCCGGAAGTCGTCGCCACCAGGGTCGAAGGTGACCGGGTTACGTTTCCAGCGCCACTTCCCATACCTGGCCTGGCCCCATGTCGCGTTCGATGCCTTCGACATGGGCGCGAATAGGTGCCGCAGCACTCGGATGGTGTCGGAGGGTGACTCGCGTGTGCGTGACGGTGATGGTGATCGGCTGCCCACGGTAGGACACTGTGAACTCTGCTTCGGTGAGCTCAGTCGGCAGCACCGGGTGCAATCGCAACATGTCGTGACGCGTCTCGATACCGCTGTAGCAGCGCAGGATCATGTCGGCGGTCCCCGCCATGGCACCGATATGAACGCCTTCGCGGGTGGTCCCGCGCTGGGTATCGGCGAGATCGGCCTCGAGCGCCTGGGTGAACAACCACCAGGACATGGCGCGGTCGGTGCGTGCGAGGACCCATGCGTGTGCCAGCCGGCTCAGCGTGGATCCGTGGCTGGTTCGGCTGATGTAGTAGTTGACGGTGCGGGGGATGAGGTCGGGCGGGAGAGCGTACCCGAGGTGCTCGAACATCTCCCGTAGCTCTTCGGCGGAGAACAGGTAGAACAGCATCAGGACGTCGGCCTGTTTGGAGACCTTGTAGCGGTTGGTCGTGTCGCCCTCGGCCTGCAGAATGAGATCGAGGCGTTCGATGTGTCCGTATCTCGATCTGTATGCTTCCCAATCAAATTCGTCGAGGCCTTCGTAGCCGTCGAACTGGCTGATGATGCCGTCGTGGTGGAACGGCACGCGAAGCCGGCGGCTGATCCGGTCCCACTGTGACGGCTCGTCGGGGCGCAGCCGGAGCCGATCCCACAGGGGGCCGCAATCGTGGCCCTCGAGGAGAGTGAGGATCTCGCGGGCTCGGCGTAGTGCCCACGATGCGAGCACATTGGTGTAGGCGTTGTTGCGGATGCCTTCACCGGGGCGGTCGGGGTATCCGTCGTGATACTCGTCGGGTCCCATGATGGCGCAGATGTCGAAACGGTCGTCTTCGGAGTTGTGGACAGCAAGATCGGCGAACAACCGCGCCACCTCGATGATGATCTCGGCACCACAGTCGACGAGGAATCCGCGATCGGCAGTCGTCTGGTAGTACTGCCAGACGCTGTAGGCGATGGCGAGACCGACATGGAACTGGCGCCGTGAGTTGTCCGGGATCCACTGCCCGT
The DNA here is from genome assembly GCF_000308555.1 of Nocardia cyriacigeorgica NBRC 100375. Taxonomy (GTDB): domain Bacteria; phylum Actinomycetota; class Actinomycetes; order Mycobacteriales; family Mycobacteriaceae; genus Nocardia; species Nocardia cyriacigeorgica. Next base: position 21,082 of record NZ_BAFY01000322.1, read on the forward strand.
TGCGCACGTTGAGGAGCATGCTGGGGGTTTCCTCACGACCGTCGCTGCCGCTCTGCCAGGGAAATAGGGCGCCTGCCAGCCCTACCGCGCGAGCGTTGGCCCGGGCCCGGTCCAGTCGGCGATACCGGTATTGGAGGAATGAGCGGGTGACCTCTGGGCGGCGCAGAGTCAGCATCGGATAGACGAACAGCTCATCCCAGAAGATGTGGCCTCGGTAGGCCTCACCGTGCAATCCGCGAGCAGGAAGGCCTGCGTCGATATCGGGGCAGGCCCGGATCGTGCTCTGCAGGACGTGGAAGACATGCAGGTTGAGTGCCAGCCGATGGTGCCTGCCGTCGACCAGCTGGATACCGAACCGATCCCATAGTTGTGCCCATGCCGCTACATGAGCTGTCAGTAACTTTGCCGGGCTCGGTGCCTGCCGAACTCGGAATGCCGCCTCCGAACCGGCGTCCGACAATGCCCGATCCCGGGAGGTCACCGCCGCCGCTGTCTTCTCGACGACAACGGGGACGCCGGCGCGCACGCCGATGGTGAATGAGTGACCCGGGCACAGGTCATCCTCGTGAACAACGGCCTCGATCTGATCGACGCCTACCACTCGAGTGCGGGTCGCGGTCGCGATAGTGACGGCAGATTGCGTGGTAGTCGCCTCATACACCAGCGTGTGAGCGTCGATCGCTCGGTAGCCACCGGGCCGGAGATGATCAGCGCTCAGTGCCCGGTCGGCGGCAACGTTGCGATTGGATACCCGTCCGTTGATCGCGGAAGTGACTGTGATTGTGCCGGACCAGTTCTCGGCCTCGATCGTCAGTTCGACAACGGCCAGATGCGGATCGGACATCGAATGAAAACGGCGCGTGGTCACCCGGGTCAACCTGCCGACGTCGTCTCGGTATCGGTCGATGCAGGTCAAGACCCCCGCCCGCAGGTCCAGGTTCTGGTGGTGGCCGACCATGCCGGGTGTGCCGGGCAACAGTTCGGCTCCGTCGCTGCGCCGGATGGTGAGGTACGCCCAGTCGGGTGCGTTGACCAGATGTTCGGTTTCGACAAGGCGTCCGGCGATCTCAGATGTGCGGCGGTTGTACACGCCGGCGAAGTAGGTACCGGGGTAGTGGATGCTGTCGGCTCTGGTGCCGGGAAACGCGCCGCGTGAGGCCCAGTAGCCATTACCTGTGGTGCACAGGGCTTCTCGCGTTCCTTGTTCGGCGGGATCGAAGTCGTCGTAGATGAGGTTCCAGCCCCCGGGGCCGGCTCCGGCCGCGCCGGCGCCCCACCGATTTCGTGGCCGGTCCGGATAGCCGGCTTGCGGCACCAGCGGCAGGTCGGTGAGATCGGTGACGACGATGTCGGCGCCGGCGGCGTCCAGCTGCGCGCCGGTGCCGGTGTGGTCGACCCCCACGACCAGTCCGAATCCGCCGCTTGCCGCGGCCTGGACACCGGCCGTGGCATCTTCGAGGACGACCACCTCGGCAGGCAGGCAGTCGAGACGTCGCGCGGCCTCGAGGAACATCGCCGGATCCGGCTTTCCCGGCATGGACAGACACAGGGCGTCGGTTCCGTCGACGCGCACGGTGAACAAGCCGGTGATCCCCGCGGCGTCGAGGACGGCGGCGCTGTTGCGGCTGGCGGTCACCAGCGCCGTAGGTACGCCCGCGTCGCGCAGGCCTTCGAGCAGCCGCGCGGCATCGGGAAAGACCCGAACGCCCGAGCGGGCGAGTTCGTCGGCGAACAGCTGCTGTTTACGTGCTGCCAGCCCGGCGACGGTCAGCTGATCCGGCCCGTCGTCCGGGCTGCCGGCGGGAAGGCTGATACCACGGGAGGCCAGGAACGCGCGGACACCATCTTCGCGGCTTCGTCCGTCGACGAGCTCGCGGTAGTCCTTGATGGGGTCGAACTGCGGTCGGCCGTCGCCGCCGCTCAGTGCGGGTAGTACGTCGTTGAAGAGCTCGGTCCACGCTGCGGCATGAACGGCGGCGGTGTCTGTGACGACTCCGTCCATGTCGAAAACAACCGCGGCATACCCGTTGGCGGTGCGAACGCGGGCAGTCGGTTGCTCGTCCAGGCGCATCATGAGCTGAACCCGCCTACCTTCGGTGGATCGGGGGATGATCCGGGCTGTGCACACCATCGATCGTGCCCGCGACCGACGAGCAAGAGAAGTGGCTTTGGTCCGTGAATAACACCCAGATCGGCAGATGCGCCGATGGCGGCGCGGTCGGACAATGCTGAAATGAGGGCGACGCGTCTGCTTCCCGGTCTGGAACAGCTCCAGCATTATCAGCGTGGCTGGCTGCGCACCGACGTACTGGCCGGAATCACCGTCGCCGCCTATCTCGTGCCGCAAGTGATGGCCTATGCGACGGTGGCGGGACTGCCGCCGGTCGTGGGGCTGTGGGCTGTGATCGGGCCGCTGGCGGTCTATGCGCTGCTGGGCACCTCGCGGCAGCTGTCGGTGGGCCCAGAGTCGACCACCGCGCTGATGACCGCTGTCGCGCTGGCACCGCTGGCCGCCGGGGACCCGAGCCGATACGCAGCGTTGGCGGCAGCTCTCGCGGTCGTGGTCGGCATCCTGTGCCTGGTGGGTGCGACCGCCAGGTTGGGCGTGCTCGCGGATTTGTTGTCCAAACCGGTGCTGGTCGGCTACCTGGCGGGGACCGCGGGCATCATGATCGTCGGCCAACTCGGCTCGGTGACCGGAGTACCGGTCGACGGCGAGACCATCCCCGCGCAGCTGCGGTCCTTCGGCGCGAATCTATCCGCACTGCAGTGGCCGACAACTGTGCTGGCAGCAGCTGTGCTGGTCGGCCTGCTGCTGATCGCACGATGGGCGCCGCGCGTGCCCGGCCCGCTACTCGCGGTTCTGTTGGCCTCGATGGTGGTCGTGGTGTTCTCGTTGTCGGACCACGGCATCGCGACGGTCGGTTCGGTGCCGGCGGGTATCCCCGTTCCCGGCTTCGCGGGAGTCGCTGCCTCGGACCTGGCGCAGCTGATCCTTCCGGCAGTCGGCATCGCCGTCGTGGGGTTCTCCGACAATGCGCTCACTGCCCGCGCCTTCGCCGCTCGGCACGGCCGGCATATCCAGGCCAACACCGAGCTGGCGGCCTTGGGAGTCACCAACCTGGCTGCGGGTGCTCTGCATGGATTTTTCCGGTGAGCTGCAGTGGTAGCCGCACAACGATCGCCGATTCGATGAATGCCAAGACTCAGATGTATTCGATCACCGCGCTGACGGCTGTGGTGGTGGTTCTGATCGGCGCCAGGGGAGTGTTGTCGGCATTTCCGACCGCCGCGCTCGGAGCGTTGGTGGTGTACGCCGCGATCCGACTGGTGGACGTGCCCGAGTTTCGGCGCATCGGCCGCTTCCGCCGCAGTGAACTGCTGTTGGCGCTGGCCACGCTGATCGCGGTCCTCGTCCTCGGTGTGCTCTACGGTGTCCTGATTGCCATCGGGTTGTCGATCTTCGACCTGCTCCGCAGGGTGGCGCGCGCCCATGACGCCATCCTCGGATTCGTACCCGGCGTGCCGGGGATGCACGATATCGACGACTATCCCCAAGCCGAGCCCGTGCCAGGCCTTCTGATCTACCGCTACGACGCTCCGCTGTGCTTTGCGAACGCCGAGGATTTCCGGCGCCGCGCGCTCGAGGCCATCGACCAGCAGGCCACCCGTGCGGGGGAACCGGTGCGCTGGTTCGTGCTCAATGCCGAGGCCAACGTCGAGGTCGACCTGACGGCTATGGATGCCGTCGATGCGCTTTGCCGTGAATTGCGTTCGCGTGGAGTGTGTTTTGCGATGGCTCGGGTGAAGCAGGACCTACGAGACGACCTCGACGCAGCCGGGCTCACCGACTTGATCGGTGCGGAGCGGCTGTACCCCACTCTCCCGACCGCAGTGGCTGCGTACCGTGCCGAGCTGGGCAAAGACCCGCGGGAACCACTCATCAACGACGGGCAGCGTCGTGCGGCCGCACAGCCCGGCCGGACGGCCGGACAAAGCTCAGCGGGGCGAGGCGCCAGGGCCGGCGCTCGAGCGACCGGACCCGGACCCGGTATGGCCGGACCTGCGGACGCCGGCGCCCCACCACAGCAGCCGCAGCGCGATGGCGAGGTATAGCGCGACCGCCAGGTAGACGAGTGGTCGGCCGTAGTCGGTAGCCCACCCACGGATCTCGCCAGACGCACCGACCGCCGTCGCGAGCATGAGCACAGCGATGACCATCGTCGGCGCACCGAGTGGAGCCGCGGGATCCGGCGGTGTGCCGGCATCGGCGGCGGCCGCCGGTCTACCGCGGCGGTGGTGCGGAAGAGGAACAGTCACTTGTTGTCTCCGTGGTCTTGCTGCGTAGGGGGCGCGTGCGTTGCCGGCGCACACGGCTCACTGGCTCCCGGGGTCGCGGGCGATGATCAGCGGGCATTCAGCGGTGTGCAGCACTGCTTGGCTGACCGATCCGAGCGTCATCCCGGCGAACCCGCCGCGTCCGTGACTACCGAGGACGATCAGCTGGGCCGATTCCGCCGCGCGGAGTAGTGCGCGGGCGGGGCGGTCTTCCACCACCACCTGTTTGACACGCACGTCGGGGTACTTCTCCCGGTAGCCGGCGATGCTCTCCGAGAGCAGCGCTTCGCCCTGGGTCTGCATATCGGGGCGAGGGTCGTATCGGTTGAATTCCGACCAGGCGTGCACGGCGATGACGCCGGCGCCGCGAGATGACGCCTCTTCGAACGCGATCGCAATAGCGCGGGCGCTGCACTCGGACCCGTCGACGCCGACGACGACCGGGCCGCGCCACTCGCGGGAATCGTCGGGGATGACGGCGACCGGACAGGTAGCGTGCCTGGCCAGCGCCGTGCTGACCGAGCCGAGCAGGGTGCGCCGGAAGGCACCAAGCCCTCGGCTCCCGACGACCAAGAGCCGGGCCGAACTGCCTCGGTCTCGTAACACCGGGATCGGATCCGCACCGACGACCACGGTCGTGACTTCGATCGAAGCGGTCGCCGCGGCGGCTTCGGTGGCGATGTCGGCCGCAGCGGCGAGTACCGTCTCACCATGCTTGCGGAGGCCGTCGTAGTCCAGCGGTGGCCCGGATAGGCCGGGCACGAAATCGACGGGCGTACCGATCGCGTAGATCAACTCCAGCCGCGCGTGGTGGCGCGCCGCGTACTCGGCCGCCCAGCGGACGGCGACGAGCGACTGCTCGGAACCGTCGGCGCCGACAACTACCGGTGGATTCGTGAGTACGGACATGCGCTGGCCTTTCTGTCCCGTGCGGCCCTTCCGCCTGATACTCGAAGGTTAGGCAGGAAATCCGGTGATCGCGCCGGTCCTTGGTCACCGCGATCGAGGACCAATGGCGACGCGTGCACCACCTCTCCGGGTTTCGGGTCTTTCTGTCCACAGCTGTCCGAAGTCACCGCAGGATGGGCCCTCATGCCCTTACCGGGTGAATCCCGCAGTGCCACGGTGGAGACAACACATCGGATGAAGGACGGACATCATGGACCGCGGATTGCCTGACGACAACACCGTTGAGGCGGTACTCGCGCTCGCCGGCCGCGCGCCGTCGGTGCACAACGTCCAGCCTTGGCGCTGGCGCATCGCCGATCGAAGTGTCCACCTGTATCTGGACGAGGCGCGGGCGCTTCCGACGACAGACCCCGACCAGCGCGATCTGATTCTCAGCTGCGGAGCTGCCCTGCACCATCTGTCGGTCGCTTTCGCAGCGATGGGCTGGGCAACGGTCGTCCACCGACTGCCGAACCCGGACGATCCGAACCACCTCGCAGCCGTGAGCTTGGTCGCTCACCGGGCGACCAGCCTCGAAATCGAGATGAGCGCAGCGATACATCGCCGGCGGACCGATCGTCGCCACTACACCTCCTGGCCGATCCCGTCCGGATACCACGGGCTGCTGTCCGAGCGGGCGTCGGCGTTGGGAGCGATCATGCGGCCCGTGCGGGACCGCGACCGCGACTTGCTGGTGGCGGCCGCCCGCACCGCGGCGCGCGTCCACGCCGCCGACCCCGAGTACCGGTTCGAGCTGGCCCTCTGGTCGGGCAGGCACGGCAGCCTGGATGGTGTACCGGCACGCAATGCCCCGATAACGCGGTCGGGCGATGAGCTTCCTGCTCGCGCGTTCGCGGCGCCTGGACTTGCCGACCCCGCCGAAGAGCGCGATTACGCCGAGCTGCTGATGTTGGGTACCTCTGCCGACGACCGGGTGTCGCGTTTGCGCGCCGGCGAGGCCTTGAGCGCCGTGCTCCTCACCGCAACGAACATCGGGTTGGCCTCATGCGCGCTCACCGAACCGCTCGAGATCCCCGCCCAGCGTGCGAAGGTTCGGTCGGACATGCTCGGCGGAACGTGCTATCCACAGGCGTTCATCCGAGTCGGCTGGGCGCCGACCAGCAATGAGCCGATTCCCGCGACGCCGCGCCGACCGGTCGCGGAACTGCTGTACCCGCGCGACGTCGATTGAACCGCCGATGAACAAAGCCCGCCGACCGGAGGCGGGTGCCCCTGGCCTCGACCGGGTGAGTGATCCTCGCTCCTCGCCCGCGTTTCTGACCTCGGCGGCCGCGCACGCGCACCGGGATGTCCCGGTCGCCCACCCCGAACAGACTGTCGGGCGGGTGCTGAGCGGCCTACAAGGCAAACGGTTCGCCAGTGCGTCGGTGATCGCGGTCTGCGTTGGTACCCGGCTCGCCGGATTGATCACCATCGAAGAGCTGCTGGCCTCCGATCCGGATACTCGGGTGAATGCGGTGATGGACCCGGACCCACCCGTCGTAGCCGGCCACGAAGATCAAGAGCGTGCGGTCTGGAAAGCGTTGCACCACAACGAGGCCGGACTGGGCGTCGTCGATTCCGAAGGCCGATGGCTGGGTCTCATCCCGCCACAGCGGCTGCTCTCGGTACTGCTGCAAGAACACGACGAAGATGTGGCCCGCCTGTCGGGGTATTCGGCCTCGACCGCGGGCGCTCGATCCGCGACAACCGAGCGGGTCGGCCGCCGGCTGTGGCACCGGTTGCCGTGGCTGTTGTTCGGCCTGGTCGGCGCGATGCTGGCAGCCGGGGTCGTCGACGCTTTCCAGAATCAGCTACAGCGTGAAGTGCTGGTGGCCTTCTTCATACCGGGCGTGGTCTACCTGGCAGATGCTGTCGGTACCCAGACCGAGGCCTTGGTCATTCGCGGAATGTCGGTCGGTGTCGGTGTGCGCAGCATCGTGTGGCGCGAGGCCGTCACCGGCGTGCTCATCGGCGCTCTGATCGCGGCCGCGGCCTACCCCGCAACCCTGCTGTTCTGGGGCGTGCCTGCGGTGTCTCTCGCCGTCGCCCTGTCGTTGTTGGCCGCCTGCTCGGTAGCGGCGGCCGTGGCGATGGTGCTGCCCTGGCTGTTGTCGAAATTCGGAGTCGATCCGGCGTTCGGTTCCGGTCCTGTGGCCACAGTGGTGCAAGACGTCCTATCGATTCTGGTCTATCTGTCGTTCAGCACGGCCATCGTGGGTTGACCACGTCCGCGCCGGTCCCGGTTACCGGGGATGGACGACCATCACTGGGCAGTGCGCGCTCTGGACCAGGGCGTTGCTTGTCGAACCGAGAAGCAGACCGGCGAAACCGCCACGACCACGACTGCCGGTGATCACGAGCTGGGCCGATTTCGACCATTCGACCAAGTGATGGCACGGTCCCGACATATAGAGCCTGCATTTCACGGTCACGTCCGGATATTTGTCTGCCCATCCGGCCAGTTGCTGGGCCACCAGCTCCTGTGCCGCGGATTCCGCCCGTCGATCGCAGATACGGTCGGGCAGGCCGGCGAACCACCCGAATCGCAGATCACTCCAGCAATGGACGACGACGAGTTCGCAGTGACGTTCGTTGGCCTCGAAGAAGGCCGCGGCCACGGCGGCGCGGCTGGATTCGCCGCCGTCGACCCCGACGACCACCGGCCCCGTATGACGGGTCTGCTGTTCGGTGCCGGTATCTCGGACGACCACGACTGCGCCGTGCGCATGCGCGCATACGGATAGCACTGTCGAGCCGAGGAGACCTCCGCCGCTGATCCCCCACGCGCCGATGGCGGTCAAGTGCGCAGTGGCGGACTGCTCGATGAGCACACGCGCGGGCGTACCGTCCACGGAAGCGGTGTCGATTCTCAGCCCTGAGTCGATGGACTCGGCCAAGCGCTGTGCGGCCGCCAGACAATCGACGCTGTGCTCGCGCATGGCTTCGCGGACGGGCGAAACGATCAGGTCATACGGCTCGAGTACAGCCGTCGCCGCGGCCAGATCGACTGCGTGCACGATCCGCAGTCGACGGTCTCGCGCGGCCGCTGCTTCCGCCGCCCAGCGCACAGCGAGGTCGCCGGCTCCGGAACCGTCGACGCCGACCACGATCGGCCAACGCTCATCATCGAAATCCCGCGTGGGCATGGGAGGGTCCTTCCACGATTGCTACGAACCATCAGGCTATGCAGCGCAGACGCCGGTCCGCGCCGGGCGGAGGTCCTCTCCGGGTGGGTCATAAGCCCTCCTGATCTTCAGATGGTGCCGGTAGGTCCCTACCTGAGGTGACTTCCTTCCCTGTCGCGCGACCGGACCGCGGCGCGAAGCTCGATGCAGCACAACGGTTGACTGTCTCGAGGGAGGTCTGTCCATGGCCGACAAAGAAGGTGGCCAGACGCGCGCTCGGGTCCCGATGTGGTGGTGCGGACGACCGTGGAATCCCAACCCCCTGCTGCGCACATCGGATCGCGCCTTGTTTTCTCTTCGTGCTGTCGCGCTCGCCGCGATATTGCTCGCCGTGCCGATAGCGTTGACGATCGGGACCCAGGTATATACCGATGATGTCGTTCGGATCCGGTCACAGCATGCTGCCGTCACGTCGGTCGAAGCCACTGTGCTCACCGAGCCGGAATGGACCGAGGCGCACGACTTCGAAGCCCAGGTCCGCTGGGACCGAGGAGACCGGACCCTGACAGCAACCGTTCCCGTTCCGCGCGCCACCGACGTCGGTGACCGGGTCGCTGTCTGGATCGATGACGACGGCGCGCCGACCGATTCCCCGCGTAGCCCCGTTACCGCAGTTTTCGCCGGCATAGGCTCAGCGGTACTCGTCATGACAGCGGCCTGCCTACTCGGACTGGGATTCATCCGCGCCGTGTCGACCGTGTCGGATCGCCGGCACGCTCGGCAATGGGACAGCGAGTGGGCGCTATTCGACAAACCCGTCACCGGCGACATGTCATAGCGCGTCGATCCGGTCGGCGAACGATCTGAAGAAAGGGACCACATGTCTGTTCGAAATCCCGGCCCGTCCGGCGATCGACCGGTGCTCGCCGCGGTCGATGGCTCGGATAGTTCCTACCAAGCCGCGGCGTGGGCGGCGACAGAAGCGCTGCTGCACGGCGTGCGCTTGCACCTGTTCACGTCAACAGGCTTGGCAATGGCGTCGGCGTTGCGGGAAGGCTACGAGCCCACCGAGAGTGAGCAGCAATGGTTGCGCATCGACGGCGAGCGAATCGTGACCGAAGCGGCGCGGGTGGCTCGTCGAGCAGTCGACGATCAACGATTGTCGGTGACGACGGAGGTGACCAACGATTTCGTCGTGCCGACTCTGTTGGAACGTTCCAAGACCGCCCGGATTCTGGTCGTCGGTAGTCGTGGTCTGGGGGCATTTCGCCGTGGGCTGCTCGGTTCGGTCAGCACTGCCGTGACCAGGCACGCCCACTGCCCGGTCGCTGTGATCCACGATTTCGCCGCTATCGATGCCGTGTCGGCCGGCAAACCGATCCTCGTCGGAGTCGATGGCACCGAGAACAGCGTGCCCGCAGTCGAGTACGCGTTCGACGCAGCGGCTCGCCGCAACGTCGGGCTGGTCGCGCTGCACGCATGGAGCGACATCAGCTCGCTGGATCTACCCGTGCGAGACTGGGACTCGCTGCGCGAGTCCGAACGGGCGGTGCTGGCGGAAAGACTCGCGGGTTTCGCCGAGAAGTACCCAGAGGTCGACGTGCGCAGAATTGTCGTTCCGAATCGCCCCACCCACGCGTTGCACGACCAATCCGACTATGCCCAAATGGTCGTCGTCGGCAGTCACGGACGCGGCGGGTTCGCCAGCATGGTGCTCGGTTCGACGAGCAACGCATTACTGCACACAGTCGCGTGCCCGGTCGTCGTGGTTAGACCGCGCTGATCTGACGGACGCGATTGCCGGCCCTCGAATGCCCGGGCCACTCACAGGTCGGGCGTGAAAGTGGCACGTACCGCGGTTGCGTTTCCACGCGCAGGCTGGGGACGGGCAGGGGGGATGGCAGGCCTGCGGCCCGGCACGACGTAAGCCGACTGGCCCGCGTCGCGCCGGTTGTCCTCACGGCGTGGTGGTTGCTTCGCTTGCGGTTCGTTCAGTTCGGCGGGCTCGGGGCCCGGCCGTATGATTGTGCATCGTCCCACTGAGTAGGTCGCCGCGCAGGAGTTCACGCAACGCACGGGGAAGCTCGGCGAACATCCTGTCCAGCTGCCCCTCAGAGAACAGGGCGGAAAAGGCCTCGGTCGCGATTGCCGCCAGCGCCGCCGCTTCGTCGGTGGTGACTCCCGCCTCCGCGGAGAACTGAGCGAGGAATCCATCGGTGTCATGGGGGTCGAGGATCCGCGTCGGCCTCCAGCCCTCGTAGAGGATTCCCCGGAACACCTCCGGAAGCTGCGCGCCGAGCTGGGCGACGGTCGCCACCCCGAGGCGGTCGCGAACGCTGTGCAGCCACGCACGGATCACCCGATGCGCGAACGCACGGTCATAGGTGCCCAAATCCTCCGTCACCGTCCGGAGCCATTCGTGTGCGGTGTGTATCGCGGGGGCGAGAGGGTCGTCGTGGTCGTGCACGTGAAGGGTCCTATCGTCGTGCGCCAGTGGGCAATCCGGGCTAGGGGTGAACAGTGTTGGTCGCAGTTCGTGGCAGTCCGACAGCACGAGCGACGTGATCCGACCATGTGCGGATCGCCACCCAGTCGCGGAGGTCCCCGTATCGGGCGCCGCCCATCAGCCGGTAGATGGTGCGCGCTTTCCATCCGACGCCGGCGCGTTCGTATCGTCCTGCGAAAGCCTGGTACTCCACTGGGCTGATCATGTCGCGAAGCTCAGCGATCTTCTTCGGCACGATTCGGCCGAGCCGCCGCCCGACCGGTCCGCGCAACGCGGGGCCGAGCCCGACGCTGAACAGCCACACCCGGGCTGCCGATAGCTCATCGCTGTGCGCCCGAATGTAAGCCGAGGCCGCCGGTAGCAGGTCCATGTCGTGGATGGCGCTGCCGATGACGACCGCTTCGAAGCGCGACAGGTCCGGTGCGTGCTCGATGTCGTGCAGCGCTACCCGAGCGCCTCGGCCGGTCAGGTCATCTGCGATGAACTCGGCGATGTCGCGGGTCGATCCCTGGTCCGTCGCGTAGAGGATGGCGATCTGGGGCGTGGTGTTGTCCATATCCTCAGACTTCTCCTCAGCGAGTCCCGGTGGGAGAGCCATGATGCCCGTGCCGCCGGGACCAATGACCTTGTTCGCCTGATCGGCCAGCGCCATCGGCTCGATCGAGTGGTGTGCGGGGCTCGATCCGATGGTGTTGGTCAGGTCTCGGTCGTCGTCGGCAGATGCTGTGCGCACACCGCCTCGACGAACTCCCCGACCGTCTGTTCCGGTAGTTGGCGGGCAAGGTCGGCTTCGGTGATGATGCCGACGAGTTTTCCTCGGTCGGTAACCGGCAGCCGGCGAATCTGGTGTTGCTCCATCAACGTCAGTGCCTCGCCGATGTCGGTGGCGGCGTCGACTGTCAGGAGGTCGTCTCCCTGGGCGAGCTCGCCCGTGGTGGTGGTTTTCGGGTTCTCCCCGAGCGCGATGACCTTGATGATGATGTCGCGGTCTGTCACGATCCCGACGGGATGTCCTTCACCGTCACAGATCGGCAGCGCACCGACATCGAGTTGGCGCATTCGCTGCGCCGCGAGTTCCATCGTGTCGCGAACGGTAATGCAGGCGACGTCAGGATGCATGACAGCCTCGGTAGTGGTCATGGTGAAGGTCTCCCGGGTCCGGATCGGTGTGTTCGTCTCCTACCATCTTTTGGTGATGTGCGGCGTCACCACCAGGGCAAATGGTCCTCGAGTCCGGGGCACTTCCGATCGAATCGACTGACTGACCCGGCACGGCCCTCGTTGCACACCTCGGTGAGTTCCTCGGCGACACCGACGCCGGCCGTTCGAATGAGGGTGTTCTGCCGCCGTCGTGACACCCTGTACGGTGGGCCATGTGGCGTTATCGCTGTGCCGGAAGAGGTGAGGTGATGAGCAGCCCCGATCTGCCGACGGTCCGTTCGGTGGTGGCGCGTGCCGCGCGGGCGCCGTCTCTGCACAACAGTCAGCCATGGCGTTGGCGCTGGGACGGGACCGATGCCGAGCTCTTCCTTGCTGCCGACCGTCTTCTTCCTGCAACCGATGCGTTCAATCGTCAAGGCATGCTCGCCTGCGGCGTCATGCTCGACCACGCCACCGTGGCATGGGCGGCGGCCGGCTGGGAGGTCCGGGTCACCCGATTCCCAGAACCGATCGACAGGTCACACGTCGCGTCGCTGCGCCCGTTACGCCGCCGTGTGCCGCTGGAGCCGGACCAATTGCTCGCCGCCGCGATAGACGCTCGGTACACCGACAGAATGGTGATGGCCGCCCCGGATGGTTGGCCCGCGGTCGAAGTCGTGTTGGACCACCTCTGTCGGCGCCACTGCACCTCCCTGCTGGTCCTCGATGAAGGCCGCAGCCGCGAGTTGGCCGAGATCTCGCAGGTCGCAACCGGCATTCGTCGCTACGACCCGCGATATCAGTCGGAGCTTGCCTGGTGGACCGCCGGATCCGAAGGAGAACCCGGCATACCGGTGTCGACGCTGCCGACCGCGCAGCAGCGGCCGCGCGTGGCCAGCGGTCGGACGTTTCCTGCCGGGACTGCCGATTCGGGCAGCGACGTCGATGATGGGGCAACGGTGCTCATGTTGTCGAGCGTCGACGATTCTCCGGACGCGCTGGTCGACTGTGGGGCGGCACTGTCGGCGGTATTACTCGAATGCACTGTGCAGGAGCTGTCCACTTGCACCCTGACTCATATGACGGAGCTTCCGGCCGCCCGGAGCATGCTCGTCGACCTCACTTGCGAAACCCATCCCCAGGTCTTGATCAGGGTCGGCCGGCCATTGGCGACCCGGCCACCTCGGACCTCACGACGGAGCATCGACGAGATCCTCGAGGTCGTCGGTCGGCCCTAGCCGTCATCCCCGGACCGACACCAGTCACGGCCTTGCCAGACCCAATGCGGTCCGCGACTTCGTCGCCTCCTGCGCCGCACCTTCGGGGACGATCAGCAACGCGCACCGGGTGTGCCGCAGCGCGGTACGAAGGGAGTCCGCCAGGTGCGGCCAGTGCTGTCGTCGGCTGCGGCCTACGACAACCAGTTGTGCTGTGACACTGAACTTCTCGATCGCGGTTCGCGGATGACCGAGGTAGGTCACAGCCCGAACCGGAACGGCGGGGTGACGGTGACGTTGCTCCTCGATCACGCTATCGACACGGCGATTGGACCGTGCTGACGAAGCCGTCGTGGCCGGCCGGGCGACGTCGACAGCCAACACCTCGCTGTGTCGATCGGCCGCCGCCCGGAATGCCGCCGCGATCGTGCACGGTGACCCGGCCAGCGCCGGATCTGTAACGACAAGAACCGGTCCCACCGCTGACGTGCCGCTCTGGAGTGGTCTGATCACCGCAACCGGGCACTGCGACCCAGCGGCCAGATCCGTGGCTACCGACCCGAGCAACGCCCGCGCCGCTGCGCCTCGGCCGCGACTGCCGATCACCAGCAGCGCGGACGTCTTCGACAGCTCGATCAGTTTCGCGGCGGGATCCCCCCGTAACGTCAGCGCCGTGATCGACGGTGCGGGCGTGCGCGAAGTCTGTGCCCATCGGTCGATGATGGCTTGCCGAGCCGCTTCGATCAATTCAACGCCTTCGGGCGCACAGGAATGCCGGCGTGCCACGTGCACCAGTAGTAACGGGGCCTGCCGCGCTGCGGCCTCGACGGCGGCCCAGTGCGCCGCGCGGATCGCTGTCGAAGATCCGTCGACTCCGACCACCACCGGTGAGTTCGTCGCCGTGGCGGAGCCGTGGATGAGTGCTGCGAGGGTGGTGTCGCTCATACCTACGAGCGTCGTCATGGAGGACAACAGCCGACAGAGCAGGCGGACCCGACCGGCAAGGACCTTCGGCACTCGCGCTCAACACGGTGCGGCGCTGCCGCCATCGTGCTCTGCAATCACCTCGACCGGAGTAATTCGTCCTCGCCCGCTACGACTTCCGGCCCTACCCGCGTCAGTGATCCGCTGGTGATATGGAGCGGTTGAGGCGGCAGAGACCAGAAGCGGGCACACGGGACATCGGCGATAAACCTGTTGGCCCGCACGACGGCTCGAATCACGCATCGCCGACCGGTCGGTCTTCGGGCCGGCCGCACCGGGCCTGGAAGGACAACAGAATGAGCGATTCGATCATCGCCGACGACGCGTCCCGTAGAGTCGTCGAGCTGGAGCGCGAACACGCGTTGTCCCTGCTTGCGACGGCCCGTTCGGCCGGGTGGTGTACACGCGGGACGCGCTGCCCGCGATCCGGCCGGTCAACCACATCGTCGACAGTGGCGTGGTCGTCGTCCGCACCCGGCTGACGTCTGAATTCTCGGCGGCAGTGCACAGTTTCCCGATCATGGTTGTCGCCTACCAAGCCGATGACATCGATGTGGTCGGCCGAACCGGATGGTCGGTGGTGGTCACCGGAACCGCCCGGCCCGTGACCGACCGAGATCGCCTCGCCCGGTATCACGAGCTGCTTCAACCATGGGTCGGTCTGTCCATGGACGATGTGATCGAAATCGAACCGACTCTGGTCAATGGGATCCAGCTCGTCGACCCGGAGGGCATCCGGTCCTCCCAAGTAGGGTCCGAAGTCCCTGGGGAAGATCGCGAACTCGATCAACACTGAACGTGGATTACCGCACCGATCGGAAGGCACGCCACCATGGCCCCGCAACCAGCTCATGATCTGCATTCTCTGGCCTCCGCCGCAGTGGTGGTGGGAACAGATGGCTCGGCCGCCAGTACTCGTGCGGTCGAATGGGCCGCCCGCACGGCCTCAGCGCGTGGGCGGCGCCTCGTTATCGCCCACGGGTACGACTTTCAGGCGACGAGCGCCATGCTCACCGCCTACGACGTGGTCGTGCCTCCGGTCGCCGAGAACGTTCGCAGGAACGGCGAACAGGTCTTGGCTTCGGCAGGCCGCGTGGCCGCCGACATCGACCCGGACCTCGACATTGTCACCGAGCTGTCGGAAAGCAAGCCCGCGCGCCTGCTCATCGAGCTGTCGCATGAGGCGTACATGACCGTGCTCGGAGCCGGTACCAACGTCGGCACTTTCGCGCATTTGGGTTCGACCCTGCTGGCCGTGGCCAGTCACGGTCGGGGACGTGTCGTTGTCGTCCGTGAGTCACACGCGCAGCACGTAGTGCGCGACAGCGGACCCGTCGTCGTCGGTGTGGACGGCAGCTCGGTGGGCGAGCCCGCCATCGAAGCGGCCTTCAGCGAGGCATCCGAACGCGGAACCGGGCTCGTCGCCATCCACGCGTGGAGCGACCTATCTCTCGGGGTGTTCGCCGGGGCATCGTACCTGGATCTCCCGACGGCCGACCTCGAAACCGGCGAACGGGCGTTGCTGGCCGAGCGACTGGCCGGCTGGCAGGAGAAGTATCCGAACGTGGATGTCGGCCGTGAGGTTCATCTTTCCGATCCGCGCAGCCACTTGATGGAGTGGTCGAAGTCCGCGCAACTGGTCGTCGTAGGCAGTCGCGGACGCGGCGGATTCCGTGGTCTGCTACTCGGTTCCACGAGTAACTACCTCATGCAGCACGCGCACTGCCCGGTCATGGTCGTTCACCCGGACTGAGGCCGCCGACCGGGCACCTACAGGTAGTCGCCCGGCTCGCCTTCGGGCGCTGCCCGGGTGTGCCACCACACGGCGGGAATGGTGGTCGCAAGAACGGCGAGCGTCGTGCCGGCGGCGACGGCTTCGACCGTCAGCTGCCCGCCGGTCAGCACGAGAGCCACTCCCACCGTGACGACGAACACGGTTCCGGCCGCCATGAGGAACACAGCGAGGACAGCGAGCATCTTGATGGCTTTCGGCACCGACACCACCGCCTTCCGGGTGATCGGAACCGAGCATATCGCGCGACGGCCGACCAACGCCTTCCCACGGTCCCGTTATCGGCTTCCAGACGTGTTCGCGGCGGCTGCTTTCGCGAGACCATGATGGGTGGCGACCGGTCGGCCCGTCGAGCGGTCCGTGCCGCCGGCATGGACGACCACACCCGAGAGTGAAGGGAGCCCGCGACCATGACTTCGATATGTGTCCTGCCGGGTAGTGCGGGAAAAGCACTGGCATCGGGCATAAGCGAGTTCCTCGGCATCCCGGTCACCGAAAGTGTGGTCGGCCGCTATCCCGATGGCGAGCTGCGACCCAGGGTCGAGCAGGTTCGTGGTCGCGATGTGTTCGTTGTGCAATCGACGTCGCCACCCGTGGGGGAGCGCCTGATGGAGCTGTTGCTGCTGCTCGATGCCTGCCGGCGTGCCGGTGCGGGCAGGGTGACGGCGGTTGTGCCGTATTTCGGCTATGCGCGCCAAGATCGCCTGGAGCTGCCCGGCCAGTCGGTGGGGATCAAGGTAGCCGCCGACGCGATCGCGCATGCCGGAGCCGACGGGCTCGTGGTCGTGGACCCTCACACACCCGCGTTGGCTGCGGTATGCCCGGTACCGGTGGAGGTGGTGTCGGCTGTGCCGCTATTGGCCGAGCGGATCGCGCCGGCATGGACCGAAGCCGTCGTTGTGGCACCGGACTTCGCGGCGGCAGCGCTGGCCGAACGCTATGCCGAGACCATGCGGGAATCGGTCGCTCTGGTGCGCAAATTCCGTGTGGACGAACACCGGGTCAGCGCCCGGGAGATGCTCGGCGAGATCGCGGGGCATCGTGTGGTCGTCGTCGACGACATGATCTGCTCTGGTGGCACGATCGAAGCGACCGTCGCCCTGCTGCACAACACGCTACCGACATCGCGGTGGCGGCCACACACGGCCCGCTGGCCCCCGGCGCAAGCGATCGCCTGCGACGGCTCGGCCTGCGGCGCATCGTTGTCTCCGACTCGGTCGTCCCTTGCGCGACGGGAAGCCCGTTCGAAGTATGTCCGCTCGCGCCGGTCCTGGCGGAAGCGATCGCGGCGCTGCACTGCGGTGAGCCGCTCCACAACCCGCGTTTCGCTCGGTGAATCGGGGCGTCGGGGGAGGATGAGCGGACAGGCTGATGTGCACGACAGGAAGGCGAAGAGATGGGAATCGACACCCCGAGTGTCAAGGAACTCGCTGTCAACGAATGCTGGGCGCTACTCCGCACCGAGCAGGTAGGCCGCCTCGCCGTATGGGTGGATGACCATCCGGACATTTTCCCCCTCAACTACGCGGTCGATCACGGAACAATAGTGTTCCGATCCGCGCGAGGGACGAAGCTGTCCGCGGCGTTGTCGGATG
>NZ_BAFY01000321.1 GCF_000308555.1 Nocardia cyriacigeorgica NBRC 100375
GCCTGCTTGGCGATCAGCGACAGATCGATCAGGTCGACCACGCTCGCGCGCAGCGCGTCGCCGGTGATGCGCTGTGACTCGGCGTCGAGAGTGCTCTTGATGGGGACCGACATCGTTGCTGCCTCCTCATGGGGTTGGGTATCGACCGGTCACGATCGGTCTACCCGGTTCCCGGCCGCCAAACCCGGACCCGCGGATGGCCGGCCGCCGTGTGAGCACCGGTACAGCGGGTACTGCCCTGGCAAAAACGTCACCGGATGGTGGCCGGATCAGGAGGAGCACGCATGGATGAGCTGAGTGCGGTTGCGCTGGTGTGCACGTTGAAGAAGTCGCCGGCCGAGTCCAGTAGCGACCTGCTGGCCCGGCAGGTGCTGGCGGAGTTCGCCCAGCACCAGGTGCGCGGAGAGATCGTGCGGGTGGTGGACTACGACGTGTTGCCCGGGGTCACCGCCGACGAGGGCGAGGGGGATCAGTGGCCACAGATCCGCGAGAAGATCCTGGCCGCCGACATCCTGCTGGTGTCAACGCCCACCTGGCTCGGCCATATGTCCTCGGTGGCGCAGCGGATGCTCGAGCGGCTCGACGCCGAGCTGTCCAACACCGACGACCGCGGCCGCCCGGCCATGTTCGACAAAGTCGCCACGTCGGCGGTGGTCGGCAACGAGGACGGTGCGCACAAGATCACCGCCGATCTGTTCCAGGCCCTCGACGACATCGGGTTCAGCATTCCGGGACAGGGCGGCACGTATTGGAACGGTGAGGCGATGAGCGGCGTCGACTATCTGGATCTCGACTCCGTGCCCAAGGCCGTCGCCACCACGAACGCGACGCTGGCCCGTAACGCCGCGCATCTGGCGCGGCTGCTGCGCGCGCAGCCTTATCCGGCCTGAACGCGCGTTCAGCTGGACTCGTGGCGCTCCAACCCCACGGCGTCGGTGAGTTCCTCGCGGTGCTTGCGCAGGCCCGGGTATTCGGGGCCGAGCTCGTCCATCAGGTCGCCGAGCGCGTCGGCGATCGCGTTGAGCTTGTGCTGCACCGCCTCGTCCGAGCGCGTCTGGGTGTTCTGTAACAGCGCGACCAGCAGGAACGTGATGATCGTGGTCGCGGTGTTGATCACCAACTGCCAGGTGTCGATGTTGCGCAGCACCAGGATGCTCGGCGCCCACACCAGCACGATCAGCACACAGAAGGCGAAGAACCAGGCTTTGGACACCGTCGCCGCGGCGCGGCTGGCGAAGCGATCGAAGATGGAGCGATCGTCGCTGACATCGGAGGGCAGCAGCGCGCGGCCTCGCTTCTCACTCATCACCGAGACCTCCTCACGCTCACTGCCCGGGAAGCGGCGACGTCATATCCTGCTATGAGAGCGGTACCCGGGAAATACCGCGGCAAACGTTCGCACCGCCCGGCCCGGCTTTCCCGGCGAATTATGCCGCTTCCCCGCGGTGCGGGAATTGTGGATTTCTACGACGCATGCGCGGATATCGGCTGAGGAATCAAGAACGACCCGGAGAGCGACATTTCGTGCGCGCCTTGTGTTCTGATGGGGCCGGTCCCGAATCCGGGACGCCATCGCAGAGCACAACCGAGGAATGTTTATGAACTCCAGAATTATTCGTCCGCTCGCCGTCGCCGGCCTGGTTCTCACCGCGGCCGCGATCGGCGCCGCCCCCGCCTCCGCTGAGACCGCCGCCCCCGTCGCGGGATCGGTCGAGGTGTGCGCGCCGATCCACCTCGGGCCGCTGGAGCTGAGCTTCTGCCTGTAGCAACCCTGTTCGGTCGCCGCGGCGGTGGCGTGTCCCGTCGCCACCGCCGCGGCGACCCGGGCGCGGCGGCCGCCGGCCTCGATTGTTGGAATCTATAAACGTTTCCGATATCCGTTCCACCTTGTCACAATCGAAGGTCACGACATGGCAACGGGTTCTCGCGGTAGCGTGAGTCCCTGCCCAGCAGCCCTGGGTGGGAAGGAATTACCATGTCTGTCGCAGCCTCAGCCGAACCATTTCTCACCTCTTCCGGTCGGCCGGTATCCACTCCACTGAAGGATGTACGGACCATTTCCCGTCAGATGGTCGGCCATTTCATCGAAAATGTCGTGCCGTGTGCCACGCTCCCGGGCGAAGCGCTCGACGGCGATATCACCACGGTGACGCGGATCTGCCTGGAATTGACCAACAGCATGCTGGACGGGCGCGACCTACGCGGCCGAACCGAACGGGTGCAAGACGCCGCGGCGGACTGGGCGCGCGAGGGCATCCCGATCGACACCATCCATCACGCCATCCACGAGGGCTTCAAGCTCGGATTCGACCTGATCCTGGAAAACGGCACCATCCACGATTTCGACACCGCGGTCGGGGTGGCCAGGCGATTGATGGATGCCCAGGACATGATCAACTCGGCCGTCTCGTTGGCCTATGTGCGCGAACTGCGATCGGTAGTCAGTGAACACCACACGGCCGTGCACACGCTGACCTCGGCGCTGCTGGGCGGGCAGAGCACCTCCACCATGGCCCGCGAGTGCGGGATCGAAGTGGCCGAGCGCTACCACGTTGTGGCGCTGGAGCTTCCACCGCATCCCGAGGAGAAGGTCTCGGCGCTCGACGAGAAGATCGTCGCGCGCCGCAAGCTGCGCCGCGTGCAGGCCGAACTGGCCAACCGGTGCGCCGGCAAGGTGCTGTCGCTGCTCAGTGTGGACGGCGGCACCCTGCTGCTGCCTGCCACCGAGTTCACCGACGCCGACCTCGACCGGCTGATCGACAACCTCTCCGTCGCAGGCCAGGTCCCGATCCGAGCGGTCGCGACGACGGCGACGCCCGCGCAGATCCCCGGCGTCGCCGAGCAGGTCCACGAGCTGGTCGATATCGTGCACCTGCTCGGCGGCGAGAGCAAGGTGTATCGCCCGCATGAGCTGGCCTTCGAGTACCAATTGACCCGCCCCGGCCCCGCCCGCGACTACTTGAGCTCGGTCCTCGATTCCCTCGAGGCGTACCCGGAATTGCTCACCACCCTCGAGGTGCACATGGCCACGAATATGCAGCGCTCGCGGTCGGCCCGCAAACTCTACGTGCACACCAACACCGTGGACTACCGATTGAAACGCATCGGCCAGATCACCGGATTCGACCCGAACGACGTCACCGGGCTGTGCTATCTGCGGGCGGCGCTGCTGATTCGCGCCCACCGCGGGCGCGGCATGGTCGACGTCGCCTGATCTGGGCGACGCCGACCGCTTCTGACCTCACATTCGGTGAGGCTGTGTCGTCGCAGTGGTGTCACATTCGCGGTTCGGGCGGTGTCTTGTGTCCGGCCCCGAATACCACTCGATCGAAAGAAGCCCATGACACTGTCTGTTGTGGTCGGCGCCGGCGGCGTCGGCACCCTGACCGCGCAACTGCTCGCCGACGCCGGACACGAGGTCCGGTTGATCACGCGTAGTGGGAGCGGGCCGCGCGATCGGCGGATCGAGTGCCTCGCCGCCGACGCCGGCGACACCGCGCGGCTGATCGAGCTGACCTCGGGCGCCGAGACACTGTTCAACTGCGCCGCGCCGCCGTATCACCGCTGGCGCACCGAGCTGTTGCCGCTGTTCGGCTCCCTGCTGCGGGCCGCGGAGGCAACAGGTGCCGGATACGTGATGCTCGGCAACCTGTACGGCTACGGCGCACCCACGGCGCCGATGACCGAGGATCTGCCGATGACGCCGAATTCGGTCAAAGGCCGGGTGCGTGCGCAGGCCTGGCAGGAAGCGTCGGCGGCCTATGCGGCGGGACGGGTGCGCGTCACCGAAGTGCGGGCCAGTGATTTCCTCGGCCCCGGCGCCCGGTCCACCTTCGCCGTCATGGTGGCGGCCAAGGTCTTGTCCGGGAAGACGGCCATGCTGCCAGGCGATCTGGAGGCGCCGCACAGCTGGACCGGCACCGCCGACGCGGCCCGCACGCTCATCGCCCTCGCCGAGGACGACCGCGCCTGGGGCCGGGCCTGGCACGTACCCACCAATCCACCCGTCTCACCCCGTCAGCTGGCCGAGCGGCTCGCCCGCGTCGCCGGCGCGCCTGCGCCGACACTGCGCCGCATGCCGGGCTGGATGCTGCGCGCGGGCGGTCTGACCTCCCCGGTCGTCCGGGAGCTTCGCGAAGTGCAGTACCAGCTCGACCGGCCGTTCGTCATCGACTCGAGCCTGACCGAGCAGACGTTCGGACTCGCGCCGACGCCGCTGCCCGACATCCTGCACAGCATGGTTGCGGCATCCTGATCCCTTGCACACATCGTCGCCGCCACGAAATATCCCATCATCCCAGGAGTAATCACGATCGAACTTCTCGGCTTGAACACGAGTACCCCGGGTATCCGCGCAACGGGGACAACGACCCGAGGAGACACACTCATGGCACATCAGCTCACCAGGCTCGGCGCGGCCGCGGCGATCGCGACCGCAGCGGTCATCGCCGGTTCCGGACAGGCCGCCGCCCAGCCGACCAGCGTCACGATCGACGGCAATATGCAGGTCCTCGGCATGAACGTGCTGCACGTGGACGCCCAGAGTTCGCCGGGTGATCCCACGACCGGCACCTATGTGGCCACCGCCAAGCTCGGCAATATGAACCTGCCGATACGCGTCACCGGCCCGGTCACCTGCCTGACGGTCCGCGACAACACCGTCTCGCTGGTCTACCCGATCACCACCATGGAACCGGTGATGCTGTTCCCGCCGGATTCGATGGCCATCCAGATCACGGTCATGAAGGGCCAGGCAGGTCAGCCGAACCGGATCGGCTATGGCATGCCGATGCCGACCAGCAGCTTCCGCGGCTGCGAACCGGGCCCGACTCCGCTGATGTTCGACGGGACCATCGACATCAGGTGATCGCCGGGTAGCGGTCCCGGAAGCCGCATCGACTACCGGGCCGGGCCTGGCGGGGCCCGGTCACAGTCGCTGACGCCGCCGGACCTCCCGCCTGCACCGGCCGGGAGGATCGACCCGGCACGGGTTCGTACCGATCGCGGACACGAGGCCGATGATGCCTCCGGCCTCGTCCCGACGCGACTAGCGTTCGTCCCATGAGTGGCGTCAGCGATCCACCGGACAGCAACAACACCGACCGTGAACCGTCCGTTGCCGCGACCCCGGACGCGGACGCCGCCGATGCCGCCGATGCCGCAACCTTCCACTCCGCCCATCCCGCACATCCGGCGGCGGGCCGCGGTTCGGTCAACAAACCGGTGTTCCTCGCCGCCGCGGGCATCGTGCTCGTGTTCGCCATCTGGGCGCTGGCCGCCCCGGAGAGCGCGGAAACCGTGGTGGGCGAGGTCAAGACCTTCATCTCCACCTGGTTCGGCTGGTGGTACTTCATTCTGGCGACCGGCATCGTCGGGCTCGTGGTGTTCCTCGGCGTCAGCCGCTACGGCCGCTACCGGCTCGGCCCGGAGGAATCGCGCCCGGAATACAGCCTGTTCACCTGGACCGCGATGCTGTTCGCCGCCGGAATCGGCATCGACCTGATGTTCTTCTCGGTCGCCGAACCGGTCTACAACTACCTCTACCCGCCCACCGGGCCGGCCCAGACCAACGAGGCCGCCCGTGCGGCGACGACCTGGACGATCTTCCACTACGGCCTCAGCGGCTGGGCCATGTACACGCTGATGGGCGCCGCGCTCGCCTATTTCGCGTTCCGGCACAATCTGCCGCTCACCATTCGCGCCGCCCTCTACCCCATCTTCGGTAAGCGGGTACACGGCCGCTGGGGCGACGCCATCGACGTGGCCGCGGTCCTCGGCACCATCTTCGGCATCGCCACCTCCCTCGGCATCGGGATCGTGCAGCTCAATTACGGCCTGCACGAGATGTTCGGCATCGACCAGGGCAAAGCCGCCCAGATCGGGCTGATCGTGCTGTCGGTGATCGTGGCGACGATTTCGGCGACCACCGGTGTGGACCGCGGGATCCGGCGGCTGTCGGAACTCAACGTCATCATGGCGATCGCGCTGCTGATCTACATCCTGGTGGCGGGCCGCTCGGATTTCCTGCTCAACGCCCTCGCCCAGAACGCCGGCGATTACGTCTCGACCTTCCTCGACCGCACCCTCGACACCTTCGCCTGGGAACGCAATCCGGAGACGCCGAACCAGCCCACCGCCTGGCTGGATGCCTGGACGTTGTTCTTCTGGGCCTGGTGGGTGGCGTGGGCGCCGTTCGTCGGACTGTTCCTGGCGCGGATCTCGCGCGGGCGCACGCTGCGCCAGTTCGTGTTCGGGGTGCTGGTGGTGCCGTTCAGCTTCATCCTGATGTGGATCTCGATCTTCGGTAACAGCGCCCTCGACCTCGCCCGCGAGGACGCCGAATTCGCCGAGACGACCGCGGCGCAGGCCGAGGTCGGGTTCTACTCACTACTCGAGCAATACCCGGGCGCGCCCTTGCTGCTCGGCATCGCGACCATCACCGGCCTGCTGTTCTACACCACCAGCGCCGACTCGGGTGCTCTGGTGATGGGCAACTTCACCTCGCGGCTGCCGAACCCGATGGCCGACTGTGCGAAGGGCACCCGCATCTTCTGGTCGGTGGCCATCGGGCTGCTCACGCTGTCGATGCTGTTCGCCGGCGCGGGTGGCTCCATCACCACGCTGCAGAACGCCACCATCATCATGGGGCTGCCGTTCTCGTTCGTGCTCGCGCTGATCGGTATCGCGTTGCTGCGGTCGGTGCGCAACGAGTCCTACAAGCTCGACAGCTTCCGCACCGCCCTGCCGCACGCCATCGCGGCGGGGCGCGGACCGGCCGAACACGGCAGTTGGCGCCGCAGGCTGCTGGCCACCATCAGCTATCCGGGGCCTGCGGCCACGCGCCGGTTCATGACCACTTCGGTGCTTCCCGCGGTGCGCGAGGTCGGCGCCGAGTTCACCAGGGCCGGTGTGGCGGCGACCATCGATGAGTCCGCGCGCAACGAGGGCATGCCGACCACGCGGCTGGTCGTCGATCAAGCCAATGAACCCCGGTTCGAATACTGCGTGTGGCCGGTTTCGGCCCCGACCCCGACCTATGCCGTTCTCGCCCAGCGCTCGCAGGACCGGTATTTCCGCTGCGAGGTCTATCTGGCGGAGGGCTCGCAGGGCTATTCGCTCAACGGCTACACCCGCGAGCAGATCATCGGCGACATTCTCGACCAATACGAACGTCATCTCGGCTACCTGCATCTGCGGCGCTCGGCGACCGATCATCACGAGCCGAATCCCGGCGACGTCGACACCGACAGCGATCCGGAAGGGAGAACCACTGCATGAGTGAGACCCTCTATATCGACGGCGCCTGGACCGCTGCCAGGTCCGGCGATACTCGCGAAATCCGTTGCCCGGCGGACAATTCCCTCGTCGGCGTGGTCGCCGAAGCAGGCGCCGCCGACACCGAGGCCGCCATAGCCGCGGCCCGGCGCGCCTTCGACGACGGCCCCTGGCGCCGGACCTCGGCCGACGAGCGCGGCGATCTGCTGCTGAAGGTCGCCGACGCCATCGATGCCAGGCGCGAGGAATTCGTCCGCGCGGAAACTCTGGACACCGGGAAGCGGCCCTACGAATCCGATATCGACATGTCCGATATCGCGCACTGTTTCCGGTATTTCGGCAAACTCGCCGGCGAAGATGCCGGCCGGGTCGTCGATGCGGGCTCACCGGATATCGATTCCCGCATCGTCTACGAGCCGGTCGGCGTGTGCGGTCTGATCACACCCTGGAATTACCCACTGCTGCAGGTCGCGTGGAAGGTGGCGCCCGCGCTGGCCGCTGGCAACACCTTCGTTCTGAAACCGGCGGAGCTGACCCCGCATACCTCGATTCTGTTGATGACGGTGCTGCACGAGCTCGGCCTGCCGCCCGGCGTGGCCAACCTGGTGCTCGGCGCGGGCGCGACCGCGGGTGCGCCGCTGTCCTCGCATCCCGACGTCGACCTGGTCTCGTTCACCGGCGGA
The DNA here is from genome assembly GCF_000308555.1 of Nocardia cyriacigeorgica NBRC 100375. Taxonomy (GTDB): domain Bacteria; phylum Actinomycetota; class Actinomycetes; order Mycobacteriales; family Mycobacteriaceae; genus Nocardia; species Nocardia cyriacigeorgica. Next base: position 7,959 of record NZ_BAFY01000321.1, read on the forward strand.
CTGGCCACCGGCCGGATCATCGCCCGCGAGGCGGCAGCGACGGTCAAGAAGGTGGCCCTCGAACTCGGCGGCAAGAACCCGAATGTGGTGTTCGCCGACGCCTGCGACACCGACGAACGGCTCGCTGCCGCCGTCGACAACGCGCTCAACGCCGCGTTCCTGCATTCGGGTCAGGTGTGTTCGGCCGGTGCGCGGCTGGTGATCGAGGAAGCCGCGCACGACCGTTTCGTCGACGAGCTGGTGCGCCGCGCCGAGCAGATCCGGCTCGGCCTGCCGTTCCACCCCGACACCGAGACCGGGCCGCTGATCTCGGCCGCGCACCGCGACAAGGTGCACGGCTATGTCGAGCAGGCCCGCGCCGACGGCGCCGTGATCCGCACCGGCGGCGCGTTCGCCACCGGCGACCGCGGCGCGGGCAACCTCGACGACGGCTACTTCTATCTGCCCACCGTCATCGACCGCGCCACCCGCGAGATGGCATGTGTGCACGATGAGGGGTTCGGTCCGACGGTCACCGTCGAGACGTTCACGACCGAGGACGAAGCCGTCGCCATCGCCAACGACACCGATTACGGGCTCGCGGGCGCGGTGTGGTCGGCCGATGCCGCCAGGGCGCGCCGGATCGCGGCCCGGCTGCGGCACGGCACCGTATGGGTCAACGATTTCGGTCCGTATCTGCCGCAGGCGGAGTGGGGCGGTTACGGCCACTCGGGGATCGGACGTGAGCTGGGGCCGTCGGGCCTGCACGAGTACCGCGAGGCCAAGCACGTCTACGAGAACCTCCGGCCGGGCGTCACCGGCTGGTTCGCCGACCGGAAGGAGCAGTCGTGAGCGAATACGATTATGTGGTCGTCGGTGGCGGGTCGGCCGGTGCGGCGGTCGCCGCCCGGCTGTCGGAGGATCCGGCGGTGACGGTGTGCCTGCTCGAGGCCGGGCCCAGCGACGTCGGCGACGAGGTGATTCTGCGGCTGGACCGCTGGATGGAGCTACTCGAATCGGGTTACGACTGGGATTATCCGATCGAACCGCAGGAGAACGGCAATTCGTTCATGCGCCATGCCAGGGCCAAGGTGCTGGGTGGATGTTCCTCGCACAACAGCTGTATCGCGTTCTGGGCCCCGCGCGAGGATCTCGATTCGTGGGAACGTGAGCACGGCTGCACCGGCTGGGGCGCGGATTCGGTGTACCGGCTCTACAGCCGGATCGAGACCAATGACGCCCCCGGCGACCATCACGGGCGCACCGGGCCGGTGCACATCATGACGGTGCCGCCGGCGGATCCGTGCGGGGTCGCGCTGCTCGACGCCTGCGAGGCGGCCGGCATTCCCCGTGCGGAATTCAATTCCGGCAAGACGGTGATCAACGGCGCCAACTTCTTTCAGATCAACCGCCGCGCCGACGGCACGCGCGCCTCGTCCTCGGTGAGCTACCTGCATCCGGTGCTCGACCGCCCGAATCTGACCGTCCGGACCGGCGCCTGGGCCAAGAGGATCGTGCTCGACGGTGGCCGGGCGGTCGCGGTCGATATCACCGACAACGCCTTCGGCCGCACCACCCGGGTGCCGGCCCGCCGGGAGATCATCGTGTCCGCCGGTGCGATCGACTCGCCGAAACTGCTGATGCTCTCCGGAATCGGCCCTGCGGATCATCTGCGGGCCAACGACATCGAGGTGCTCGTCGACTCCCCCGGTGTGGGCGCTCATCTCCAGGATCATCCGGAGGGGGTGATCGGCTTCGAGACGACCCGGCCGATGGTGACCAGCTCCACCCAGTGGTGGGAGGCGGGCATCTTCACCACCACCGTCGACGGACTCGACCGGCCGGACCTGATGATGCATTACGGCAGTGTGCCCTTCGACATGCACACCGTGCGGCAGGGCTACCCCACCGCCGAGAACACCTTCTGCCTCACCCCCAACGTCACCCACGCCCGGTCGCGGGGGACGGTGCGGTTGCGCTCGCGTGATTTCCGCGACAAGCCGCGGGTGGATCCACGCTATTTCACCGACGCCGAGGGGCACGACATGCGCGTGATGATCGCCGGATTGCGCAAGGCCCGCGAGATCGCGGCCACCGCACCGCTGGCGCAATGGGTAGCGCGCGAGCTGTATCCGGGGCCGGGCACCGGCTCCGATGCCGAGCTCGCCGACTACATCCGCCGTACGCACAACACGGTGTATCACCCGGTGGGGACGGTGCGGATGGGCGCCGAGGACGACCCGCTGAGCCCGCTGGATCCGCAGCTGCGGGTCAAGGGCGTAGACGGTTTACGGGTCGCGGACGCGTCGGTGTTTCCCGCGCACACGACGGTGAACCCGAACATCACGGTGATGCTGGTCGGTGAGCGCTGCGCCGAACTCGTCGCCGCCGCGCGCTAGCCGTGGGTTCGGAGCACGAGCTACCCGAGGGCGCCATCTATACCGTCGGGCATTCCACGATGTCGATCGAGGATTTCGTCGAACTGTTGCACGGCTACGGAATCCGTCGCCTCGTCGACATCCGCACGATTCCGCGTTCACGGCACAATCCGCAGTTCAACAGCGACGAGTTGGCGGCGAGCCTGCACGAGGCCGGGATCGGCTACACACATCTGGCAGGGCTCGGCGGGCTGCGCCATTCCAGGAAGGACTCGCCGAACACCGGCTGGCGGAACACCAGTTTCCGTGGGTACGCCGACTATATGCAGACCGCCGAATTCGATGACGCACTCAGCGAACTCATGCGCCTGGCCCGGGGAGAACGCACCGCGATCATGTGCGCCGAAGCCGTTCCCTGGCGGTGCCACCGTTCGCTCGTCGCCGACGCGCTCACCGTGCGCGATGTGCCCGTCGTCGAGATCATCTCGGCGACGAGCCGACGCCGCCACACGCTGACATCGTTCGCCCGCGCGGAGGGAACTCGGCTCACCTACCCGCCCGAGGATGCCGCACAACGGTGATCACCTCGGACAAGGCCGCCGGCGCCTCGCTCCGTCCCAGCCCGCCGACCGGATCGCCGAACTCATTTGCGGGCGGCGGGATCATTCCATTCGAAGCAGCCGGTGGCGTGTCTGGTGGTCGTGGTTCCGCGGCGCAGTTCGGCGGTGACGCGGCCTTGCGCGCCATTGGTGAAATGCCGTGAGCCCGAACCTGTTCCGTGCCACGGCGGGTCGATGGCGACGGTTTTGCGCCGGGACACCGAGTCACAGATGATGTCGTAGTCGTAGCCGGGTCCGTGCGGTGCGCCGATGGGGGTGTCGCTCGGCGACTGCGTGCCCTGGTAGGCGTAGACGTGCAGACTGTCGGCTTCGCCGTGGGCGCAGCTGTAGGTGACGGTGACTTCGAGGGTTCCGCCGCTGTCGTCGGCGGCATCGGGCGAGTGCACGAAGGTGACCTCGTCGATGGCGAGGACTCCCCCGTATTCCGCGGCGGCCGGGGCGAACCCGGCCCCCGCGAGGACGCCGATCGTTATCGCGATGATGGCGGCGATCCGAGCGACGCCGCGCAAGCCGAACATGTCATACCCTCCACGAAGTACCAGCGTTGTCGTCGCACCTCGGCGGTGCGAACCTGCTACGACATTCGTCGCCGATACCGTCGTGGATAGGTGGACGGGCTAACTCCGTCCCCAGAGCCGGCCCCATACGGTGGCAGCGCCCGTGCGGCCCTTGGCAACCGGCTCTCGCGGTAGTCCTGCCTCGGGCGGGCAGGTGCCGCGTGCTTCTCCGTCTTCGCCCGTCCTCACGACCGCTTCCTCGCGTGCCACCGCCGCCCACGCTGTGGGCGAGGTCGGTGTGTCGGTGAGTACCGGCAAGACGACGGTGGGTTCGTCATCGAGTTCGGCCCGCAATCGGGTGAAGTACGCGTCCAGCGAGCCGTACCGGTCCGTCACTTCGTCGACGAATTCCAGCACAGCCGACCGTGAGCGCATCTGCATCATCGTCCTTTCTTCGCATTCCAGTACCGACCTGACCACCGAACGCCACGCACACGATCGCGAATCCCGCAGCGGGACAAGAGTTCACCGGGACACGCGCGACGCCGGGCCGTGCTCAACGGGGTGCCGACCGAACTCCACCCCCTGCGCCGCACCGCGGCTCGCATCCACTCTAGCCACATTTCAGCTAATTCGCCGCTGCCGCCCGAGATTGTGAGATCGTTGAGGCGGCCGCCCGACGGGCGGATCGACACACTCCGGACAAGTGGAACTACTTTTCAGAAGGAGTAACCATGGTGAGTGCAGGTGGATACGATCCTCGGCTCGGTTCGGCTACCGGGGTCACTCCCGGCGGCCTCGGCAAACGCACCGCAGCCCGGTTCATCGACTGGATCCTCGCCGCGATCATCGGCGCGATCTTCTTCTGGCTACTGAACATGATCTGGGATACCCCCGACTGGGTGTCCATCCTGCCGGGTGCCGGCTTCGGATTCCTGTACTTCCTCGCCTTCGAGGTGTCGACCGGATCGACGCCGGGCAAGAAGATTCTCGGACTGCACGTCAACGGGTCCGGGGGCGCCCCGAAGCCGAGTGTCAAGGATTCGGCCTTGCGCAATGCCTACATGTTGTTGAACCTGATTCCCTGGGTCGGGCCGATCCTGTGGTTCATCGCCGCGATCGCGATCGCGGTCACGATCAGTTCGAGCCCGACCAAGCAGGGATGGCACGACAAGCTGGCGGGCACGCAGGTCATCGACGAATGACCTCGCCGGTGCCGGATCGAGGCGGGCCGAGGACGTCGGTGGCCGGAGAGAGGACACGCTCATGGCATTGAACTGGAAACTCGTGATCGACAGCCGTGACGCGGCGACGCTCGCCGATTTCTGGGCCGCGGCGCTCGAATACGAGGTCGAAGATCCCAGCGTCCTCATCGACGAGCTACTGGCCGCCGGCCGGCTCCCCGAAGCCGCGGTCCGCGAGCATCAGGGGCGCAAGACCTTCCGTGGTTACGCCGCGATCCGGCATCCGGACGACCCCTTCGACCCGGCCAGCGGCGTCGGACAGGGCAGACGGCTGCTGTTCCAGGACGTCCCGGAGGCCAAAACCGTGAAGAACCGCCTGCACATCGACGTGCACAGCGCACCGGGGAGCCTCGAGGACCTGGTGCGGCGGCTCGAAGGCCTGGGGGCGACCCGGGTCCAGGAGTTCGACCACGGGCCTGCCGGACACTGGTGGGTGATGCTCGACCCGGAGGGCAACGAGTTCTGCGCCGCCTAGCCGGACTCGACGCCTGAGCCATCGGTAGCCACCCGGCCCGGCGGGTAACCCACGGATTCGGCTCCCCGGGCTCGCCTCGTGCGCTTATATCGAGGGATGGATCTACAGACGATCGCGGACCGGATCGCCATCGGCGATCTGCTCACCCGCTACGCGCATGCCGTCGACACCAAGGACTGGCAGCTCTACCGCACGGTGTTCACCCCGGACGCCCACATCGACTACACCACCGCGGGCGGGCCGATCGGCGACCTGGACACCGTGGTGTCGCAACTGTCGGTGGCGCTCGAATTGTTCTCCCGCACCCAGCACTTCGTCTCCAATATCGACGTCACGCTCGACGGCGACCAGGCCCGCGTGCGGGCGATGTTCTTCAACCCGATGATCGTCTCGACCGGCAAGCAGTTCTTCTGCGGCGGCTGGTACAACCACGACCTCGTCCGCACCGCCGACGGCTGGCGCAGCAGCCGGCTGGTGGAGGATTCGGCGTGGTTCGAGGGGCTGGAGCAGGCCTTCACCTGATCCGGTCCGGCTCTACACAGCACACCGCTGATTTGTAACGTGTTCTTGTTTTGCCGCGGGTGCCGTGTCAGGCTTGGCCGATGGACCTGGTGGCAGTCGAAGCCATTCGCGCGCTCAAGTACAAGTACTTCCGCACGCTCGATCTGAAGCTGTGGGACGAGTTCGGCGACACCCTCGCCCACGATGTCGAGGGCCGCTACGGCACCCATGCGCTGGGTGAGCCGCTGGTGCTCACCGGGCGCGAGGCCGTCGTCGAATTCCTGCGCGACAACATGGGCACCGGCATCGTCACCACGCACGTGGCCAACCATCCCGAGATCAGCGTGGACGGTGCGGAAGCCACCGGCAGCTGGCTGTTCGAAGACACCGTCATCGCCACCGACTACGGAGTGCTCATCCGCGGGTCCGGCTACTACACCGATCGGTATCGCCGCGACCCCGACGGGGTCTGGCGCATCACCGCCACCGGATACGTCCGCATCTACGAATCCTCCCAATCGCTGGCCGACACGCCCAGTCATCGGCTGCTGTCGAACATGTGGGCCCCCTCGGAGTGAACCGCGCGGTCGGCATCGGCGACGGGACCGAACCGGCCCGCCGGACACAGCCGCTGGTCCACATCACCGCCTGATCGGCGGGCTATTCTCGAGTCAGACCCCGCACGCGGGGGCCCCCTGGTTCGCGAAGAATCGAGGCCGACAATGGCCGACCTGCCGCCGACCCAGCGCAACCGAGCTGCCGGGATCATCGCGGAACTGAATACCGAAGGCTTCGAACAGGCCGAAGAGATCGGGCGGGGCGGCTTCGGTGTGGTGTACCGATGCACCCAACCCGATTTGAACCGGGTCGTCGCGCTCAAGGTCCTCACCTCGGATCTGGCCGCCGAGAATCTGCAACGGTTCCTGCGGGAACAACGCGCGATGGGGCAACTGTCGGGCCATCCGCACATCGTCGACGTCTTCCAGGTCGGCACCACCACCGGCGGCCACCCTTACCTGGTGATGCCCTATCACGCGCACGGCTCACTGGAACGACGCATCCGGGACTCCGGGCCGCTCGACTGGACCGAGGTCGTGGCCCTCGGCGTCAAGATCGCCGGCGCGCTCGAGGCCGCTCATCGAGTCGGCACCCTGCACCGAGATGTGAAGCCGGGCAATATCCTGCTCACCGATTACGGCGAGCCACAGCTGTCGGATTTCGGCATCGCGCGCCCGGCCGGCGACTTCCAGACCGCGGCCGGGATCATCACCGGCTCACCCGCCTTCACCGCACCGGAGATCCTGGAAGGTGAGGCGCCCACCGTCGCCTCCGACATCTACGGCCTCGGCGCCACGCTGTTCTGCGCGTTGACCGGCCATGTGGCCTATGAGCGGCGCGAAGGCGAGCAGGTGCTGGCGCATTTCCTGCGAGTGGCCGCGCAGCCGGTGCCCGACCTCCGCCACCGCGGCGTTCCCGAGGACGTGTCCGCGGCGATCGAGCAGGCCATGGCCCGTCGACCGGCCGAGCGATTCGACTCCGCTGCCGCGCTCGGTGAACACCTGCGCGGCATCCAGCGGCGACACGATCTGCCCGTCGTCGAGCTGCCGCTGCCGCCGGCGTCGCCGCCGCGGATCGCGAGCGCCTCGCATTCCACGCACCTGCGCGGGCGCAGCACCGCTCCCCCGACGCCGACGACCAAGTACCGTCCGCCGACGTCGGCGCGCTCGCCGATCATCCGGAAAAGGCTGTTGGACCGGCTCCGCTCGGGAGCGGGCAAACGGCTGACGCTGATCCACGCACCCAGTGGTTTCGGCAAGACCACGCTGGCCGCGCGCTGGCGCGACGAGCTTTGTGAGGCCGGCGGCGCGGTGGCCTGGCTGACCGTCGACAGCGACGACGACAATGTGGTCTGGTTCCTCGAGCATCTCGTCGAGGCGGTCCGCCTGCCCCGACCCGCCCTGGCCGCGACTCTGGAACACCTGCTCGAGCAATACCCCGACGATCCCACCCGCCATGTCCTCACCGCGCTGATCAACCAGTCGCACGGCGCCGACGACCCGCTGACGCTGGTCCTCGACGACTGGCAGCGAGTCACCGCGCCGGACACGACGGCCGCGCTGCGTTTCCTGCTCGAGCACGGCTGCCATCACTTGCCGCTGGTGATCACCAGCACCGCCACGGCCGACCTGCCGCTGAGTAGGTTGCGGCTGAGCGGGGAGCTGGTCGAGATCGATACCGACGCTTTGCGTTTCGATGCCGATGAGGTGCGGGCGCTGCTGGCCGAGGCGGGCTGCCTGCCGTCGGCACTCGATATCGACGCCCTGACCCACACCACCGACGGGTGGGCGGTCGCGCTCCAGTTGGCGGTGCTGTCGCTGCGCGCCGGAGACGACCCCGCCCAGCTGCTCGCCGCGCTGACCGAGCATGCCGATATCGGCGACTATCTCGCCGAGAACGTCCTCGACGGGCTCGACCAGAGCACAGTCGAGTTCCTCACCACGACCTCCGTCTGCGACCGGCTCTGCGGCGGTCTGGCCACCGCGCTCACCGGTTCCGAGGCAGCGGCGGCGACCCTCGACGACATCGAGCACCGTGGCCTGTTCCTGGAACGGGTGGGACCGGATCGTCAGTGGTATCGCTATCACCAGCTCTTCGCCGGATATCTGCGCCGGCGCCTCGCGCGCGACCGCCCGGCGCGGGAGATCGACGCCCTGCATCTCCGAGCCGCGGCCTGGTTCGCCCGCCACGATCTACTGAACGAGGCCGTCGATCACGCCCTCGCGGCCGGCGATCCCGAGCACGCGGTCGAGCTGGTCGAACAGGGTGCCACCGATCTGCTCGAACACGCCAAGATGACCACGCTGCTCGGCATCCTCGCCAAGCTACCGGCGTCCGCGATCGCGGCCCGGCCGCGGATCCAGCTGTGGATCGCCTGGGTGAATCTGGTGCTGCGCCGCCCGAGCACGCCGGCCGCGGTCGCGCTCGCGCGCTTCACCGCCGCCCTTGACCAGTCGTCGTCGAGCGCGGCCGAGATCGCCGACCTGCGCGCCGAAGCCGCCGTGATCGACAGCGTGGCCGAGGTCTTCAACGATCGTCTCGGCAAGATCGACCGATTGCTGGCCGATGTGCTGGCGCGGCCCGACGACTTCCCCCCCGCGAGTCACCGGCGTAGCGGGCAATATCGATACCTTCGCCTCGATCTACCGTTTCGATTTCGACGCGGCACGGCGGCGGCAGCGCTGGGTGATGCCGTATCACGATGCCACGGGACCGTTCGTGCGCGTGTACGGCCGCTGTGCCAGCGCGATCGCCGCGCGCGAGCAGCTCGACATTCCCGCCGCGTTCGCGTTTTTCGACTCGGCCCTCGAGTTGGCGACCGAGACGATGGGCCCGCGTTCGCATGCGGCCCGGATCGCCGGCGCGCTGCTCAGCGAACTGCGCTACTACAGCGGCGACCTCGACGGCGCGCTGCGACTGCTGCCCGACTACCGCGAATTGGCCGCCGAGGGCGGCGGTCTGGTCGATGTGATGATCGCGACCTATGCCACCGCGGCCCGGATCGAAGCGGCGCACGGCGACCTCGATGCCGCGGTCTTGCGGCTCGCGGAGGGGATGCGCCAGGCCGAGCAGCTGGGGCTGGCGCGTCTGGCGGCCCGGCTGCGCAATGAACGCATCCGGCTGGGGTTCGGCGTCCCGGAGACATCGGCGCGGCAGCTGCTGCGGCCTCGCTCGCTCGACCACGCGGACGGAATAGCCACCATCACCGCCGAATCGGACGAAGATTCCGCGATCCGGTTGTTGCTGCTGCGACACCGCTGCCGCGAAGCCACCGCGCGCGCACGAGCGCTGGCCGCCGCCATCGATCCCGAGCGCCGTCCGCTGGCCGCGCTGGGAGCGACGTTGCTGCTGAGCGCTGTGGTCCGCGCGTCCGGAGACGTCGACGAGGCCGAGCGGCTCCGGGCCCCCGCGGCCGCGCGATGCCTCGAGAGCGGGCTGTCGCGGTTGCTGCTCGACTCGACGACAGTCCTGAGCTGATCACTGCGCGGATCGGCTCGTCTCCTCGATGGCGTCCGGGTACACGGGCAGCTGGTCATCCCATGGCTGTCTGGTCACCATATCGGCCACTCGCACTGTGCCACGCTCGAATTCGCCGGTGGCGGCGTCGACGAGGCGGTAGCGCTGGGTCTGAGTGTGGATGGGCTGGGCGTCGAGCAGCACCACCCGCACTTCGCCCGGTTCGAATCCGCAGCGTTGGTGCAGGGCCTCGATGAGTTGTTCGTTGTGCAGGTGACCGTCGCCGAAGTTCCACCCGAGTGCGGTGGAGCAGATGCGTTCGCCGTCGGTGATCGTGTATTCGGCTTCGTCGTGGCCGGCCATCGCGCGATGGGCCAGGGTGAACAGAGCCCGGCCGTGGGTGTTGAACGTGCGGAACGCATATCCCAGATACAACGGGATCTGGGCGGCTTCCTTGCTGCCGTAGTACCGCTCGAGCTGAGCGGCGGGCATGGCCGCGACGGCGATGATGCCTGCCCGGATCTTCGCCTCGGCCGAGGGTTTGATGCACCACAGGGTGGTGTCCCAGTTCCCGGCGTAGTACCGCATGCCGGGCAGGAACGAGATCTTGGACGGGAACAGGTTGCCGAGGATCACGATGCTCATGAGCACGACGAACACGGCGGCCATCAATGCCGGGGAATCCACCTGCGCCAGACCGAGATCGGCGTGTCCGACGAACAGGGTGAGTATCCCGAAGATCATGAAGACGTTCCATTCCAGCGGCACACCCATCGGGATCGCCACCAGGATCGTCAGGTGGAAACAGATCATCACGATGGCGGCGACGGTGGTGACCCAGCCGCCGTGGCTGAAAAACAGCACCAGCGGCACACCCAGTTCCACGGCCGTTCCGCCGTGGGCCAGGACTCGCGAGGGGCGGCCGGGGCGCAGGTCGTCGGGAAACCGTTCGAAGAACATCCGTTTGACGGCCTTGGGCCGCAGCACCGGATTGTTGGACATCATGGTCGACACCACGAACGGGAAGTGCTTGTTCAGCTTGGAGATCGCCGCGCCGATCCAGATGACGAGGAAGACGATCTTGGCCGCGACGATCATGTCCACGCCACCGAACAGGAACACCACCGTGAACGATCCGTACACCTCGCCGCGAGCGGCGAGGAAGATGACCTTGTCCCGCAGCCCGAGGACGCCGAGTACGGCCAGAATCGCCACGATCTGCCCGGTCGGCAGCACGCCGACGGTGGTGTCGAGTTCCGGGATCGGCCCGGTGCCGTCGGAGAACAACGCGACCAGCAGCAGCACCAGCAGCGTCCCGTACAGCAGTGCGTCGACCGGAGTGCGTGCGGTGCCCGCCGTGAGCGGCACCCGTCCCGGCCACGGTGGCAGCCGAATGGTGCCGGGCCGCAACCAATACAGGATCGAACCCATGGGCGGGAAGAATCGGTTGTTGAGCGGTCCGAAGCCGCAGCCGAGCCCGACCACCTCGAACAGCATGGTGAACAGCACGACCTTTTGGAACACGATGGGTTCGGTCCACCACGAACCGACCTGGGTGAAACCGTCGATCCCGCTGGTACTCAGCACGATCAGCCACGCGGCCAGGCTGTAGAGCGCGATCTTGACGACGTAGAACAGGTGCAGCGCCACCGGCGTACCGAAGCCGACTTCGGCCCAGTGCCTGGCCATCGGCCGGATCTTCTCCGACCTCGTGCCCTTGCTCCATTCGTCGTAATCGACCACCGGGAGGTTGGGACGAAGAAACCCCATCGCACGATCCGTTCCGTCTCCAGAATAAGAACGTGTTCTACTTTAACGCGGAGTACGTCCGGTGTTCGTGGAATCCGGCGCCCATTCGCACCGGGCGCGGCCGACCGTATCCGGGAAGTCCCGACCGGCCTGTTGTCGCGAGGCCCTCATGCGGCGAGCCCTCTCACACTGGAGTTCCAGCCTGAGAGGGCTCGCCGGGTGCGGCCGTGAACCGGTCGGTCAGCCCGTCACCAGCTCCAGCTCCGGGGTGCCGGGCGCCTGCGGTTCGCCGGGTTCGGCGGGCTCCTCCGGCGCACTCGCACGGTGGGGCAGCAGCACCGCAACCACGATCACGATCGCGGCCAGCGCCGCGGAGACACCGAACGCCAGCCGCATGCCGTCCAGGTGCGCGGTGGTCGCGTCGGCGCCCTCGTCGATCAACGCGGTGCTGCGGGTGGACATCACCGTCACCACCAGCGCGGTGCCGAGCGCGGCGGCGACCTGCTGGAGGGTGCCGAGCATGGAACTGCCGTGCGAGTACAGGTGCTGCGGCAGCGCGCCGAGGCCGAGGGTGAAGACCGGGGTGAACACCGCGGCCAGCGACACCATCAGCAGGATATGCAGGCCGAGCAGCTGCCAGTACGGCGTGCTCATCGAGATCTGGGTGAACCCGGCCAGCGACACCGTGACCCCGATCGCCGCGGGAATCACCAGCACCCGTCCGCCGAAGCGGTCGAACAGCCGGCCGATGGTCGGGCCGAGCAGACCCATCGCCATACCGCCGGGCATCACCAGCAGGCCGGTGCTCAGCGGGCTGAGTCCACGCAGGTTCTGTAGATACAGCGGCAGCAGGATCATCGAACCGAGCATGGCCAGGAAGGCGATCGACATGAAGATCAGCGCCTTGGTATAGGTGCCCGACAGCAGGATGCGCAGATCCAGCAGCGGGGTCCCGGTGCGCTGCAGCCGCAGCTGACGCCAGGCGAACACGCCGATCAGCGCGATACCCGCGGCCACGATCAGCGCCGGGGTGGTGACGCTGCCGGTTTCGAAGCGACTCAGCCCGTACACCAGGCTGCCGAAGCCGAGCGCGGCGAACACCACGCTCGACCAATCGATCGCACCGGCCTCCGGCTCACCCACGTTCTCCAGACGCCGCAGCCCCTGCCAGGTGACCAGGCCCGCGATGGGCAGCACCAGCACGAACAGCCAGCGCCAGGAACCGATCTGCAACACCAGACCCGACAGCACCGGACCCATGGCAGGGGCGACCGAAATGGCCAGGGTGACATTGCCCATGACGCGGCCGCGATCACGCTCGGGCACCACCGTCATCAGCGTGGTCATCAGCAGCGGCATCATCACCGCGGTGCCGCCGGCCTGGATGACGCGGCCGATCAGCAGCACCGGGAAGTTCGGTGCGACCGCCGACAGGGCCGTACCCGCGAGGAACACACCCATCGCGATCGCGTAGGCGCGCCGGGTGGTGACTCGTTGCAGGAACCAGCCGGTCACCGGGATGACGGCGGCCATGGTGAGCATGAACGCGGTGGAGACCCACTGCGCGGAGCGTTCGGTGATCTCGAGATCGGTCATCAATCGCGGGATCGCGTTGATCATGATGGTCTCGTTCAGGATCACCACGAACGTCGCGAGCACCAGCAGCCGGATCACCGCCGGAGTCCGCTGCCCTCCTGTCCGGCGTTCGGTCAGTGCGTCGGGCATCGGGGTACCTCCGGTAATCGAGAACGTGGTGACGAGTGGGCGAGGGCAGGTCGTCGTCGACCTCGCGCGCCACACCAGATCAGACGGAGTCCATCGGATCGATTCATCGGTCGCGCGCCGACTCGGCTCGGCGGCACCCCTCGTCGGCGTCGCCGAGCCGGGTCGGGCTCGAAGAACAGCAAACAAGCTAAACCACACTAGAGGTCAAGTCATCCGATTTTTCCCGCGGCTGAGCCGTCGATGACTCGATGGTTCGGTGGCGTGGCTTTCGGTCGCTCAGCGCCGCCATACCGCGCGACGGACCGCACGCGCCGACGATGCTCCGCTCGCGAGGTAGGCAGCGGCCGCGATGATCAGGCCGAGGGCGAACACGACCCATACCGTGTGCCACAGCGGCCGGGTCAGGATGTCGACCACCGCCGCGGCGGCGTCGGGTGAACGGATGGCCGGCCCTCGGTGGTCGAGGTAGTACGCGCGTGCGAGGCGGAGGGCGAGCGCGAGCATCGCCATGACGGCGGCGTAGGTCAGACCGAGCGCGATCGTCGCGCGCAGCCGGAAACCCTTGGGAGCCAGGGTGATTGACGCCACAGCGGTGAGCAGGGCCAGCCAGGGGAGAACCGAGGCCGCCCGGTCGAGGGCGTCGACGGCGCGGCGCGCCGTGGCCAGCTCGGCCGACTGCACCAGCACGAACTGCGCCTCGACCCGGGGAACACGGTCGGCGAACACGAATCCGCGCTCCAGTAGGCGCTCTTTCGCCCGCTCGATGATGGGGGCCACAGACACACTGATCGTCCCGGTGGCGTCGATGTCGAGAGCGCCGGAGCGGGTCTGCCCGGTCAGCACCGCGACCACTTGGCGATGCGCGGCGCGGTTCGTCCCGGCCCACAGATCGTCGAATTCGTCGGACTCGACCAGCGTGGTGACCGTCTCGTGCACGAAGTCCTTCGCCTGATCGGCCAGGACCGGACTCAGGCCCGCGATGGCACGCTCCCGCCGCTCCCCCGTACCGGCCACCTCCGTCAACGCCTGCCCCACGATCGCCTCGATATCGATGCGGGTGACGATCTCGTCGGTGACCCGATCGGCGAGCGCGGCCCGCACCGCCGGATCGGCGGACAGGGGTGCGACGGTCTCCACATATCCGTCGGTGTCCAGCACCGTCGCATGCACGGTGCGTGCCACCACCGAGGCCGCCGCCAGCACACCGGTCAGGACCAGCAGCACGACTACCGCGGTCCAGCGCAGCCGGCGTGGCCACGGGCTGCGGCGACCGGGTGCGCCCTGCTGGTTCCCGGCCTCGGCATTCTCGTCCATGCCACGTCCTCGCTTCACGGATGCACTGGCGACACCGCACCGGTCGTGCTCATTGTGGATGCCTGAGGGTCGCGGCGCGCTCAGGACACCCCGGTCGAGGCCGGCGGAATCCGCTGGGCAGCAGCTTCGGGCGCAAGCGGTGAGGCTGCCGCCGGCCGGCGCGGCCGAGACCCATGCCGACGGCCGTGAGCGCACCCGGTGCACAGCGTCCAGGATTCGCCGGCGAACTCACTCGGCCGGCCTCGTCGTTGACGACCGCGCGGCCGGCTCGGCCGGAATGCCGAGGATGTCGAGGAAGGCGCCCGCTGCCGGGGTGCGGGTGGTCCGGCTCCAGATGACGTACTCCACGCGGGTGGGCGCATCGGTGATCTCGATGGTGACCACACCGCTCAGCTGCGGCACCCACAGCGCGGGCAGCATGGCGATGCACAGGTCCTGGCTCACCAGGCGGGCGATGTACTCGGCGGAGGTGACCTCGAAGGCGACGTCCCGGTCCAGCCCGGCGGCGGCGAAGGCGAGGTCCGATTGGGCCCGGCCGGCGGTGCCGGGTGGCAGGTCGACGAAGACTTCCGACGACAGCCGGTGCAGGTCCACCGATGTCGTGCCGGCGAGCGGATGCTCCGGTGCGACGACGGCGACGAGCCGGTCGCGGGCCAGTTCGTGCGCGGCCACACCCCGGGGACGCGTGGTCGGCGGCAAACCGAGAAAGGCCACGTCGAGCGCACCCTGCTCGACCCGTTCGGCCAGGCCCTCACTCGCACCCACCCGCAGGTTGATCCGCACGTGCGGGTATCGGCTGCGGAATTCCCGTAGCGCTGCGGGCACGTCGACGGCCGCCACCGAGGGGATCAATCCGACGGCGAGCCGGCCGCGGATCTCCCCGACCGCCGCGGCGACCTCCGCCGCCGCCCGTTCGGCGGCCTCCAGGCACTGCCGGGCGGCAGGCAAGAACGCCGCGCCGGCCGGGGTCAGTCGCACCCGGCGGCTGGTGCGGTCGAACAGGCGCGCGCCGAGTTCGCGTTCCAGGCGGGCGATCTGGTGGCTGAGGGCCGATTGCACGACCAGGCAGCGTTCGGCGGCGCGGGTGAAGCTGTTCGTCTCGGCGACGGCCAGCACATACCGCATCTGTTGCAGCTCCATTCATCAATCGTGAATCACGATCGGTGCGGTGACAAACATGTGTTGGATTCATCGTTGTCTAGCGGGTGAGATGGTGAGCATGAGAAGTTCAGCAGCGGAACTGGTTTCCGCCCCACCCGGCACGGCGTCCGGATACGGGAATCTGCCGCTCACCGCGCTGACGGCACTGACCCCGATCACCTGGGGCACCACCTACGTGGTCACCACCGAGCTCCTGCCGCCGGGGCATCCGGTGTTCGCGGGACTGCTGCGCGCGCTGCCCGCGGGCCTGATCGCACTCGCGTTCACTCGGATGCTGCCGCGCGGGATGTGGTGGTGGAAGGCGCTCGCGCTCGGCGTGCTCTATATCGGCGTGCCGTTCCCGCTGCTGTTTCTGTCGGCCGAGCACCTGCCGGGCGGCGTCGCGGCGACTTTGGCGGCCGCCCAACCACTGGCGGTCGCGGTGCTGGCCGTGCCGGTGCTGCGCGAGCGCCTGTCGACGTGGCGGCTGGGGTGGGGGTTGATCGGTGTGCTCGGCGTCGGTCTGGTGGTGATCGGCCCGGATGCCGGGCTCGACGGCGTCGGCGTGGTGGCCGGGGTGGGGAGTGCGGCGTCGATGGCGCTGGCCTTGACGCTCACCAAACGGTGGGGCCGCCCGCCCGAGGCCGGGCCGACGACGTTCGCCGGCTGGCTCCTCACCTCCGGCGGGCTGTTCCTGTTACCGCTGACCTTCCTGCTGGAGGGCGCACCGCCCGCGATCGATACGAACGCGAGCCTCGGCTACCTCTGGATGGGCGTGGTGGGCGGACTGTTCGCCTATGTCGTCTGGTTCCGCGGTATCGCCACTCTGCCGGTCGCTTCGGTGGCCGTGCTGGTGCTGTTGTCCCCGCTGGTGGCGGCGATCCTCGGGGCCGCCCTGCTCGGCCAAACCCTCGGACCGATCCAGCTCACCGGCTTCGCGCTCGCGCTGGCCGCCATCGTCGCGGGCCAGCTGCCCGCACCCGGCCATGCTGTTGCCCCACTGACACCGAAAGGAACATCACGATGAAGATCACCGTCGTCGGCGCCGCCGGAATGGTCGGCTCCCGGGTCGTCGCCGAGGCCGCGCGGCGAGGCCATGACGTCGTCGCCGTCTTCCGCACGCCGCGGCAGGTCACGCTGCCACCCGGCGCGGTGGCCGTCGCCGGTGAGGCGGGTGATAGCGAGCAGATGAGCGGGTTCTTCGCCGGCGCCGACGCCGTCGTGGCGGCGACCCGCCCTGCCCCCGGCCAGGAGCACACCGTCACCGCGACGACGACCGCGCTGCTCGAAGCGGCCAGGACGGCGGATACCCGGATCCTTGTGGTGGGCGGCGCCGCGCCGCTGCGGGTGCCGGGTCATCCGGATCGGATCGTCCTCGACGACACCGGCTACGTGCCCGCCCATATCCGTCCGATCGCCGCCGCCAGCCTCGCCCAACTGGAGGTCTGCCGCGACCATCCCGCGGACTGGACCTACCTGAGCCCGCCCGCACTGCTCGAACCCGGCGCCCGCACCGGCCGGTATCGCCGAGGCACCACGACGCTGCTCACCGACGCCGACGGCAGGTCACAGATCTCGGCCGACGACCTCGCGGCCGCCGTGGTCGACGAGCTCGAAAACCGCGGCGAGGTCAGGCATTTCACCGTCGGCTACTGAGTGCGGGGACCGCGAGTGCTGCGCGCGACCGGCGAGTGGAGGCGCACCGCAACAGGTGGCCGCTACTCGCCGGACAGCATTCGGCGCGGATGGATCACCGCACGACGTGCCGGATCAGAAGCCGCCCGCCACAACGAATCACGTCCGCCCGCTTCTGGTCCGATCATGAGGAGGAATGCCATGCGCACGCTCGCCTATTCGGTGGTCCTGCCCGCTTGTGTGGCGGCGACGGTGCTCATGCCGAGCCCGGCGTCAGCGCACCCGGTGCCGTTCCCCACCACCATCACCCTGCCCGCCGGATTTCAACCCGAAGGGATCGCGATCGGTGCGCTGCCGGTGGCCTACTTCGGATCGCGCGCCGACGGTTCGCTCTATCGCGCCGACCTGACGACCGGACGAGGCACGATATTCAGCCCGGGACCGGGAACCCCGGCGCTGGGATTGGCGCTCGACGCGCGCGGGCGGCTGTTCGTTGCCGGCGGCACCGCGGGCACGGCACGGGTAGTGGATGCTATGAGCGGTGCGGTGCTCGCGACCTACCGGCTCGGCACGGCGTCCGGCACCTTCGTCAACGATGTGGTGCTCACACCGGACGGTGCGTGGTTCACCGATTCCCGGTCACCGGTGCTGTATCACCTGCCGATCGGCCACGACGGTGCGCTTCCGGACCCCGATGCGGTGGTTCGGCTCCCGCTGACCGGTGATATCCGCTACGTGAGCGAGTCGATCAATGCCAACGGCATCGTGCGCACTCCCGATGGCGCGGGATTGCTCATCGTGCAGTCGGTGACCGGGGACCTGTTCCGCGTCGATCCGGCCTCGGGCCGCGCCCAGCGGATCGATCTCGGGTCCGAGTCGCTGCCTGGCGGCGATGGGTTGCTGCGGCACGGCGACACCCTGTTCGTGGTACAGAACCGGATGAACACGGTCGCCGTGGTGACTCTGGTCGCGGATGCCCGCGGGAGGGTCGAGCACCGGATCTCCGATAGTCGCTGGGATGTTCCCACGACCGTCGCCGCTTTCGGCGACCGGCTGTATCTGCCGAACGCGCGGTTCACGACCGCCCCGACGGCTACGACCCCATACACGGCCGTCGCCGTCGACCGGCCCAGGTGAGAACGCGGCCAGGGGTGGTGGGGCGCCGCCCATCGGCCGCGGTGTGCGCCCGTACCCACCGCGACTCCGGTGAGCGGGTCGGTATCCGCCCCCTCGGCTTGCCGACCGGCTCGACGGTTGCCACGGCGCAGACCCATTGCGACACTGGCGTCCGGCACCACGGCAGGCCGCGATGGCTCCACACCGACGATCGCAGGAGTGCGCATGGCAGACACCGGTGACAATGCCGTCCCCGACGCGTGGAAGGCGCTCGGCCCGCTGATGGACCTGGTGACCCCGATGGCGACGCGAGTCGCCGCGACGCTGCGCATCGCCGACTTCGTGGCGGCGGGTCCGCTACCGGTCGAGGAGCTCGCGCAGCGGTCGGATACCGACGCCGACGCCCTCGCCAGGTTGCTGCGGCACCTCGTCTGTCACGGCGTGTTCACCGAGCCGAGCCCGGGGACGTTCGGCGATAACGAGATCGCCGCACTGCTGCGTTCGGAACATCCGTCCCGGATGCGCGGATACCTCGATCTCGACGGATTCTTCGGGCGCATGGATCTGGTGTTCACCGGGCTGCTGCACACCGTGCGCACCGGAGAACCCGCGTGGCAGCAGGTCTTCGGTGCGCCGTTCTGGCACTACCTGCACACCCATCCGGCGATGAGCGCCGCATTCGACGAAGCGATGGCCTCCGGGCGACTCGCCGACGAGGCCGGCGGCTACGACTGGTCCAGCGCCCGCCACATCGTCGATGTGGGCGGCGGCACCGGCACCTTCCTCGCCCATGTGCTCGAGGCACACCCCGAGGCCCGTGGCACCCTGGTCGATCTGCCCGAGACCGTCGAACGCGGTAGGCGATTCCTCGCCGCGCGCGGCCTGGATCGGCGCTGCGCGATCGCCGGGCAGAGCTTCTTCGACCCGCTGCCCACCGGCGGCGACGTCTACGTGCTGTGCCGGGTGATTCACGACTGGGACGACGAGCAGGCCGTCGCCATCCTGCGCCGGTGCGCCGATGCTGCCGGGTCCGACGGACGCGTGGTGATCATCGAAGGCTTCGACTCCACGGGCGATCCGGCCTCGTTCGCCGAGATGGATCTGCGCATGCTGCTCATCTCCGGTGGCCGCGAACGCAGCATCGAGGCCTACACGGCGCTGGCGGCCACTGCCGGACTGACGGTGGCCGGCGTACACCCGACACCGCTCGGTCATCTCGTGATCGACTGCGTGCCCGCCTAGCGATCTACGACTCTGCCGCGAGACCGGCGGGGCGGGCAGGCTCGACTCGGCCGACCGGACAGCGGGGCGCGGCCGCGGCGAACGCATCCTGGTCCGCGGTTTCCCGGCCGGCGTCGGTGATCTCGTACACCGTGCGCTCGGGCCGTGCACCGGTCCGCGCCGTGCCGCCTGGCACCGTCTCCGCACTTCGAGGCGGCCGATCACGTCGTAGAGCGATCCGCCGCACAGCTTCACGACGTCCTCGACATGCCGCTCGCGCAGGGCGCGCGGTGGCCGCTTGTAGCCGCAAAACTGGAACACGTTCTTGCCGGAGCGGAAGGCGTTGGCTAATATTCCGAACACCTGTCCAGACACTCAGAATGTCTGGACGCTCGACTCCGCGCCCCGCCGGTGACGGAGCCCCGCGCCGATCCCCTCGGCGGATCCGAAGGAGTGCACATATGACCGGCTCTGGTTCCCTCGGCGACGCCTTGCGTTTCGGCATCGTGCTGTTCACCAGCGACCGCGGCATCACGCCGGCCGCCGCGGCCAAAGCGGCCGAGGCCACCGGATTCCACTCCTTCTATGTGCCCGAACACACCCACATCCCGGTCAAGCGCGAGGCCGCCCACCCACAGACCGGTGACGAATCGCTGCCCGACGACCGCTATATGCGCACCCTCGATCCGTGGGTAGCCCTGGCCACGGCCGCGGCGGTCACCGAGCGAATCGAATTGTCCACGGCGGTGGCCCTGCCGGTCGAGCACGATCCGATCACCCTGGCCAAGACCATCGCCTCGCTCGATCATCTCTCCGGGGGCCGGGTGGTGCTCGGCGCCGGATTCGGCTGGAACACCGACGAACTCACCGATCATCATGTTCCACCGAACAAGCGGCGCACCGTCCTACGCGAATATCTGGAGGCCATGCGCGCGCTGTGGTCACAGGAGGAAGCCGAATACCACGGCGACTACGTGGATTTCGGTGCCAGCTGGGCCTGGCCGAAACCGGTGCGCGGCTCGGTGCCGGTGCTCATCGGCGCGGCGGGCACCGAACGCACTTTCGGCTGGATCGCCCAGTCGGCCGACGGCTGGATCACCACCCCCGGCGAAACCGATATCTCCGACCGACTCGCCCTGCTGCATAAGATCTGGACCGATTCCGGCCGTCCCGGACATCCGCGCGTGGTGGCCCTCGATATCAAACCGGATGCCGACCGGCTGGCCGAATGGGCCGACTGCGGCGTGACCGATGTCCTGTACGGGCTGCCCGACAAGCCCGAGGCGGACGTCGTGGCCTACCTGGAACGCCTGTCGGACAAGCTGGCCCGGATCGCCGCCCCGGCCGCGAGCTGAGCCCTACTGCTTGGTGGGAAGGCGCAGCGCGTTGACCCACAGCCGAGTCGCGGTGAAGGTCAGCTCGTCCATCGACGCCGCGGCGGGGTCGTCGGCCATGGTGACGAAATGCCCGAACGCGAGCCTGCTGACCATGCCCGACAACGCCCGTGAGGCGAGCAGTGGGTCGAGCTCCGGGTCGGCGAGCCCGCGTCGTTGCAGATCGGCGATGCTGCGGGCATTGCGCTGGATGAACGCGTCGGCGCGGCGCTGCCGCAGTTCGGCGAACTCGGAATCGATGTTCGCGACCTGTTCCAGCAACGCCATCAGCTTGGCGTTGCGCTGGTAGGCCTCGAAATAGGCACGGTTGCTCGCCTCGACGATGGCGGCGGGGTCGTCGTCGACCGGCACGTGCGGCATGCCGGGATGCATCATGTCCTCCTGCGCCACCTCGAGCACCGCCGCGAAGATCTCTTCCTTGCTCGCGAAATAGGTGTAGAAGGTGCCCGAGGAGCAGTTGGCCGCCTGGGTGATATCGATCAGCCGGGTTTCGAGATAACCGTTGCGTTCGAACACCTCCCGCGCCGCCGCGACCAGGGCGGCACGTGTGCGCAGACCACGCTGGGTGGTAGGCAGCTCACGCAGCAGCGAGGAACGCGCCATCGACGGCGCGTCGGCCCCATCGGCTTCGGTGAGCTGCTCTCCCATGCAGCATTTATACCGCTCGACGAGACCGCAGCGGTATTCCGGACCGGTGGCCGGGTCAGCCGCGGTTGTTCATGATGGCGGCGTATACCCGGTAAATGCCCACCAGCGGCACGAGCTCGAGCAGCTGCTTCACCGAGAAATCGCGGCGCAACCGCGCCCAGGTGTCATCGCTGATGAAGTACTCGGTGTCCAGCTCGTCGACCGCGCGCATGAGCGCGGACTGGGCTCGGCTCGCGTCCGCGCCGTCGGGCCCCGCCGCGACCAGGGCCGCCGTCTCCGGATAGGCGGCCGAGCGCATGGTCCATTCACCGATCGGGCCGACCCGCCACAGCATGCGCTGGATGGCCAATTCCCGTTCGGCGGCCGCGAGCTTCATCCGCCGGGCCGCGATCCCGTCGATGCGGCGCACGATCGCGGCCGTCCACGGATGGTTCAGCGCGAACTCCGCGGTGATCTCCGGATCGTGCGGCGCCCAGATGTGCGGACGCGACGGCCGGACGGCGGTGGTGATCTCGGCGGGCGCCGGGGCCAGCGGGCGATCCTTGCGCGGACGGCGCGGTCGGGCGGGCGAACGGCGGGCGGCGCGCGGCTCGAAGTCGAACAACTCCCCCGGCGGGCAGAAATTGTTGACCATCGCCAGCACCTCGTACATCGCGCCGACCGAGTACAGCTCCCGGTACTGGCGCGGCGACAGATGACCCAACAGCCGCTGTTCGGTCGCCTCGGTGATGAGCTGATCCTCGTGCAGTTCGTCGACGGCGGTGAGGATCGCGGCCTGCCGGTCGTTCCACAGCGGCGCCGACGGACCATCCTTGATCGCGACCAGGTAGTCCGCGTCCTTACGCAGCACCTTGGCGGTGAGGACGTGGTTCTCCCATTCGAACCGGCCGCCGCAGTTCCAGCTGCCGCGCAGCGCGATCAGTTCCCAGTCGGCGATCGGCAGGATCGGATGCGCGATGGCCAGCAGGTGAATGTTGTTCACCAGCATGGTCCACGGGCCGAGGATGGTGAGGTGGTGCAGCATCGGCACCACGATCTCGGCGTTGGGCGGGCTGTAGCGCCACGGCAAAGGATTGCGCAGTCGCGCGGTGCCCGGCCGCGACCACCCCAATGCGGTCTGCTCGGTCATCGACGGGCTGCCCTTTCGCTGTCCGGTGCCGTGGGATCGGGGACGTGCTCGGCCGCGGCGATCGCCTCGGCGAGCAGGTCCGCGGTGCTGGTGAGCTGGTCGTCGGTGTGTTCGGAGGTGACGAAGAACCGCAGGCGTTCCTGGCCCGCCGGGACCGCGGGCGCGGAAATATTGCCCGCGTAGATCCCACGTTGCAGCAGTGATGAGGCGACGAATCCGGAGCGGATCTCGCCGGGCACGATCACCGGGCAGATCGGGGTCCCCTGCGAATCACCCATATCGATCCCGCGCTCGGTCAGTAACGCGGTGAACCGCTTGGCATTCGACCACAGCCTGGTCAGCCGTTGCGGCTCGTCATCGAGCACATCGAGGGCTGCCTTGGCGGCGCCGACCGCCGAGGGCGCCGGACCGCCGGTGAGCATCGCGACCCCGGGTGCGGCGGCCTTCATCGCCCCGATGAGGTCGGCGTCGCCCGCGATGAAGCCGCCGACGCTGCCCAGCGCCTTGGACAGGGTGCCCATCCAGATGTCGACGTCCGTGCCTGCCATCGAGTAGTGCTCCCGGATACCGCGTCCACGCGCGCCGAACACACCGAGCGAATGGGCCTCGTCCACCATCACCGCACAGTCGTATTCCCGTGCGATGTCGGCCATCTCGTTCACCAGACCGACAGTGCCGTCCATGCTGTAGTGGCCTTCCACCACCACCAGCGCCCGGTCGAACCCGGCGCGCGACATCCGCAGCACCGACCGCAATGCGTCGGGTCGTTGTGCCGGAAGGTGATCCGGCGACAGCCCGCCCACTGGGTACCGGAGATGACGCTGCCGTGGATCAAGGCGTCGCAGACCGCGACGTCACCGTCACCCATCAAGAACCCGAGCACACCGGCGTTGGTGAGATAGCCACTGGTGGTGATCATGGCGTCGCCGACGCCGTACCAGTGCGCCAGCCGCTGTTCGAGTTCGCCGTAGAGGGCGATCTCACCGGCCAGGATGCGGCTGGCCGAGGCCGAAGCACCGTAGCGGTCGAGCGCGGCCTTGGCTCCGGCGACCACCCGCGGATGGTTGGCCAGCCCCAGGTAGTTGTAGGCGCTGAAGTTCACCAGCTCCCGGTCGCCGACGCGCATGGTGGCGTCGTTGGCGCCGGTGCGCGGCAAGAACAGCGGATTGGGCATGCCGGTCTGCTCGTAGAGTCCGGCGATGGCCGCCCGGCGCGCCACCATGGCCGCCACCTCGGGGTGGTCGGCGAACTGGCGGCCGGGGCCGCGCCGCTTCCGCGGGGCGGAGGCGGCAGTCGTGGCGGCGGGCCGAGCCGGCGCCGCCGCGGGGCGTGCGGCGGCCTG
>NZ_BAFY01000320.1 GCF_000308555.1 Nocardia cyriacigeorgica NBRC 100375
GCCTATGGCGCCGTCGCACTCCTCGCCGCGGCCGGCGCCCCGCACAAGGCCGTCGCTCAGGGCACCACCGCCCTCAGCTCCGCCACCGGGGTCACCGGACATATTCTCTCCGCCAAGTCCCGCGACATCCGGCTGCCGGGCAAGACCGCCGCCGAGCTCGCCGACCACGTCCTGCCCGCGCTCACCGCGGCCATGGCGGCCTTGGCTTCCCAGCCCGGTGAGGCGGCCGGCTTCCGCGGCACCATCCTGGTCGCCATCGAGGCCGCCACGAGTTCCCACAAGGCGGCGACTCCCGCCGTCACGGCCATGGCCACGAAGATCGCCGCCGCCCTCGACGCCTGACGGCGAGGTAGCGGATTCCGATGATCTCGGACAACACAAAGCCCTCCACCTGCTTGCGCTGGTGGAGGGCTTGTGTAGGCTCCCCCATCTGGACTCGAACCAGAAACCTGCCGAGGATCTGGCCGCACGACAACTGGGCACAACCGTCAGCCACGATCGACTACTCGAAATGGGCTCCGACCTCGTGTTATCGAGAAACGCGGCGCAACTCTCCGCAACTAATCGGGGCGCTGTACGACCCGACGACGAACAACTTTGTTGAGAGTTTCCTGCGAGTGGTTCGGGTTCGGATCCGGGTGCATTGCCGCTTGCGTCGCACCTCTGAGACGTTCCGATTGGCCGCATGGCGGCGCGCCGCCACGACCCTGGCCCTCAACGATCAGGCTCCTCACCTTCCAAGTCGACGAACCATCGTACACGGTGGGGCCTTTGAGGTCTCGCAAAGACGACACGCCCGGGATGCACAACACGCCGACAACTTCGCCCCTCAGCAACCTACCGGCAATCTAAGTCTCGACAGTGGATTCGAAGCCATGTTGGATATACCCACGCGTTCAGGAGGGCGGGCGCAGAGTCTCCCGTGCGGCACATAAGCGAAGGAGGTAACTATGGACATCACCTGTCCGACGTGCAGGCGGGTTGATTTCGTCCAGAGCGTGCCCGCTCTTTGTTCACAAGGCGTATCAACCGACTATTCCACCGCTATATACAGCGGGACGGGTTTAGCCGCGAGCGGGCTGGTCCCCGTGATCGGAACTGCCACGGTTGAACGCACGCAAACCTCGGCGTTGGCCGCCAGCCTGGCCCGCGAGCCAGAGACTCGTCCGACTGGTCGGCTATTTCTCATCGCATCAGTGTTGCTGCTTATGGCACTGCTGATGGTGGTGCCAGCCGTCGACGCCTACAGGACCTACCAGCCCACCGAGCCCGGTGCGGCGCACTCCGTCAGTACCCTGGTTGGCGCTGCACTGGTGCCCGGCATCTGGGCTATTCCTGCTTCACTACTTGCCGGTGCCGCAGTGCGGCGAAGCCTGCACAACTGGCGAGTCCTGCGGGTGCGGCCGCGCGCCAATGAAATCTGGCGAGCGGGTTTCTACTGCCACCGATTCCTTATTAACTCCGTGTGTTGCAGCTGATCATGTTGCAGTACATAGAGGAGGGTGATGTCCAGGTTGTGGACGGTGCATTGGGTTTCCGCGGAGCTGGCTGCTCCGTCCGGTCAGCATCCGCTGCTGGATGAGTGGCGGGATCTTGTCGAGCGGGAGGAGTCCTTCGGGCTGGATCCGGGTGACCCGTTCATGGTGGATCCGGACTTCCGGGTGGATGCGCGGTTGACGCGCTACTTCGGCCGGTCGTCGTTTGCGAACCTTCGCAAGGCGACGAAGCGCTCGTACACCACGGATTATCGGGTGTTCTTCAATTTCTTGTGGAGCCGCGGGAAGTACTGGGATGCAGCAGATTACGATGATTTGCTCGACTTCGAGGATTGGCGGCGGCGGTCGCCGCGGAACATGCGGCGGATCAGCGGCTCGAAGTGGAACCGGGAGTTGGCGGCGCTGAGTCGGCTCTATGGGTGGGCGGTCAAGCAGGGGTTTGTGGCCGAGAGCCCGGTCGGGGTCAAGACGGTCCGCAACCGCTACGGGGACCTGGTGGAGGTGGCCGAGGCGCGAGCGAAGGACGTCCGTTCCTCGAACGTGAAATGGTTGACGCCCAGGGCGTTTCGGTTGTGGCGCGATGTCGGGCTGCGTGGCTACACCGCCGAAGGCCGCATGGACCCGTCCTGGCGCGGCCGTCACGACGACCGCAATGCCGCGTTCGCCGACCTGCTGTTGAGCAGCGGATTGCGGCTCGGGGAGGGCGGGTCGCTGTTGACGATCGAGCTGCCTGCCTCGGCGAATACGCCGCAGCGGTACGTCGAGGCGCGGCTGGCAGCGGCGGTGGCCAAGAGCAAGCGGGCCCGCACGTTCTACATCTCCGCGACCGTGCTGCGGGAGGTCGAGGCGTATTGCGCTACGACCCGCAGGGGGGCGATCCGGCGGGCGCAAACCGCAGGCCGTTACGACGCGTTGGACGATATCTGGCTGGTCGTCAAGCAGTCCGGGTGGCAGCAACGGGTGCTGCATTGGCGCGACCGGCACGGCCGGACCGGGGAACGCCGGATCGATGCGCTGGAGCCGGACGAGCGGCGGCGGCTGTTCGTCCAGAGTGATAGCGGGTTGGAGCCGCTGTGGTTGTGGCTTGCCGAGGACGGGACCCCGTTCGGTGCCCATTCCTGGGAGGCGGTGTTCCGGGCGGCATCGCGGCGTTGCGCGGTGACGCTGGCGGGGGTGGTGCCGGATCCGCCGTTCGCGACGCCGCATATGGCGCGGCATTCGTTCGCGCTTTACATGCTGGTGGCGTTGCATCGGGCGCTGGACATGCGGCTGGATCTGACGCCCGAGGAACGCCGCGACTACATGCTGCTCTACATGTCGCCCTGGCGGATGGTCAAAGACCTGCTCGGGCACGCGAGCGAACAGGTTACCCGCGATATTTACCTGGCCCCGGTCTCGGACCTGGAGGTGCGGTCCCTGTTGATCGAGGACGACGATCCGGATGTCGCCGAACTGCTGGCGAAGCTGGCGGCGGCGTCGGAGCGGATCCTCGATGCCGAGGTGGCCGGCTGATGGCGCGAGGAGTGCACGCCGGGCTGCCGGCCGAAGGGCACCGGCGGCCATCGGTGCTCGACGATGCCGCTGCGGTGGTCACGCACATCAGCGAGAAGGGTGATCAGCGGGCGATCTTCGACTTCGGTGCGTTGCCGGTGTCGGCTGCGTTGCAGCGATCTCTCGCTGCGGCGTTTGCGAGCCGGATCTACCCACCGGGGGAATGGCGATCGACGGCCACGAGCACGGAGGTGTGGTTCCTGGTCCGCACGTTCACCCGGTGGCTCGCGCAACTGGACCCCGCACCACAGTCCATCGCCGACATCACGCCGGCGGTCTGGAACCAGTGGAGGGTCAGTCGCGCGAATAAGACGTTGGGACAAAGACAGATTCGCAAGATCGCAGCACTGCTGAAGCGCGATGATCAGCTTCCCGAGGCGACTCGCGAGGCGGTGCTGCGACGGGTTGCTTACTCGGGTGCCACGGAATCGGCGTATTCGCCGGAGGAATTCGAGGAGATCAGACAGGCTGCGGCCGGCCACTTCCGGCGGGCCTGGCAGCGGATCGCCGAGAATCGGGCGCATCTGGATGCCTGGCGGTCGGGCGCGTTCGACGACGGCAGCCGCGAGTGGGTGCTGGGTGAAGCGCTCGACCATTTGGCGCGGACCGGGGATGTTCCTGTTGATGTCGGCGCGGACGGACGTCGTCGGGTCGTCGAGCCCTACCTGGATGCGCTGGGCGGGACCAGCTCGGAATGGACCTGGCGGCGGCTGTTTCTCGACCGGGTCGAGATGGTCTCGCTGGTGACGCTGATCGTGAGTGCTCACGGCTGGAATCTCACGGCCGTCTCGGAGATGGTGGTTCCGCAAGTGCTGTCCGCGTCAGCGCCGGGTGAGCCGATCGTCTATCGGGCCGAGCTGGAGAAACGGCGGCGTCACACGGCTCATCGTTACGAGACCCGCAATCTGACCGACTGGGGCCCGAACTCGCCAGGACGGCTGTTCACCCGCGCGATCGAGGCCACCGCCCCAGCCCGTGACCTGTTGCGTGCTCACGGCGCTGCGACCGATCTGCTCATCGTCTGGCACGTTCATCTTCCTCTGCTGGTCAACGATCGCGCTGCGCTGCTGCGCACCGGCATCGGCATCGTCAACCCGGTCTTCCGTCGATGGAGCCAGGTGACCGGGGCCGGGGAGCTGAATCTGCGTCGTTTGCGGCGCACGGTGACCGTCCTGCATCGGCGCACTCCCACTCAGCACAGCCTCGACGTTCACGACCGCGTCTACGTTCTGCGTGATCCGGCCACGCACCGGCGCGCCGAAGCGGTGATCGCCGAGGGGATCGCCGATGCCGTCGACCACGCTAAAGCTGTTGTCGCGGCGAGAGTTACCGATGATTCCTGCGCAGGTGACGTCGGCACCGACACTGCCACGGCGAACTGCGGCGACTACACTCACAGCCCGTTCAGCCCGCACGGATCGCCTTGCCGGGCATCGTTTCTGCTCTGCCTGGCCTGCGCCAACGCGGTGGTCACACCGCGGCATTTGCCGCGCCTGGCCTACTTGCACCAGGCACTGGAAAGCCTGCGCACCGTTCTACCCACCCGGACCTGGGAGCACGATTGGCGCGAGCACCACAGCCGGCTGACCCAGCTCAAGGAGAGTTCGTTCACCGCAGCAGAATGGGCCGACGCGCTGAAGGCGGTCAACGCCAGCGACCGCACGTCCATCGAATTGTTGCTGCGCAAGGGGTTCGACTCGTGACCGCACCATGGCGGCAACCAGCTCTGCCCGCTCCCGCCGATCCGGTGGTCGATCCGGCAACGGTCACCGAACAACGCCGCGAGCTCATCCCCCGATTCGGTGATCCGGTCTGGTCGCTGACATTCATCAGTGACAATCCGTCGACTACCAGCGACCGGATTCAGTGGCAGACTTTCCCTGCGGAGTTGCGTGAGCAGTTCCGTCACGCGGTCTGGGCGCTGCTGAACTTCCCGGTCCCGGACACGGTGCTCACTCGTGGAGGCTCGACAATGCGGGCGCGGCTGAGCCCTCAACGGATGTTCGGCACCGCCATGACCTGGCGGGTATTCGCAACTTGGCTCAGCGAGCGCGGCATCACCGAACTGGCCCAAGCAACCACCGATGTCCTTGCCGACTACGGAAACTACGTGGTCAAGACCCGTAAAGTCGCGCGCAACACCGCCACGAGCCACCTCATCGCGCTGACCCGGCTCCGCGCGTTCGCGCCTTACCTGCCGACCCGCTCGCGCATCGGCGTCCCGCCCTGGGAGACCGAAGGTTTCGACGACTATCTGCCCGCGGCCACTGCCGCCGGTGAGAACTCGACCGAGCCGATCAGCCCGGCCACCATGGGTCCGCTGCTGATCTGGGCATTGAAGTTCACTGAAGAGTTCGCCGACGACATCCTCGCGGCCCGAGCCGAGGAACAACGACTGCGGCGAGTCGTCGCCCAGACACCCGACACCGACCTGCCCCGCGGAACGCCGCCGGCACTGATCGCCTACCTCGCAGATCTGGAGGCAACCGGGAAACCCTTGCCCACGCATACCACCCTCCGATCGGGCGCCGCGGCCACCTATGTCGCCGCGATCACCGGCACCCCGCACAAGAAGGTCCACCGCGTTCTGAAGACTCCACGCTGGCAGCGCTATCGCAAGACCAACCCCGGACGTTGTCCGCTCGACATCCCGATCACCGGCTTGATCGAGGGCGATCCCTGGGTCAGCGCCATCGACTTCGACCAGGTCGAGCCATTCGTCCGGCTGCTGACCACCGCGTGCTTCGTGGTCATCGCCTACCTGACTGGGATGCGCCCGAGCGAAGTACTCGCCCTCGAAGTCGGCTGCTGCCCCGAACCACGGCCAGGCCGCGACGACAGCTCCGGCGGCCGTCGCCATCTCATCCATGCACGGCATTTCAAGACCGCCCGCGACGCCGACGGCAATCATCGCTCCGCTGGTGAGTTGCGCGAAGTCCCCTGGGTTGCAGTTCCACCCGTGGTCACCGCCATCAGGGTCCTGGAACGCCTCAACGGCCCTGCCGGACTACTGTTTCCCGCCCAGCGCGGTGAAAGGCAGGGCCGGTCGCCGGTTCGCGGCACCGTCGTCCAGTGGGTCGAGGGTTTCGTCGACTGGGTCAACGAGCACACCGCCAAGCACGGCCGCGGGGTCGCTATCCCTGCCGACCCGCACGGCAACATCGGCACCGCCCGGTTCCGGCGGAGCCTGGCCTGGCACATCGCCCGCCGACCCGGCGGCCTGGTCGCCCTCGCGGTCCAATACGGGCACATGCGCACGGTGATCAGCGAGGGCTACGCCACCCGCCAACGCGACGGCATCCACGAGCTGCTGGACCTGGAAACCGCTCGCGCGGTCGCCGAACAACTCAGCGAGGTCCACGACGCCCTCGACCACGGAGAGGGCGTCTCCGGGCCCGCCGCCCGGCGGCTGATCCGCGCCGCGCACGAGCAGCACGACCGCTTCGGCGGTCTGGTCACCACACCCCGGCAGGCCAAAGCCCTGCTGGCGGATCCGGCGCTGACCGTGTTCGACAACGCCGACGCCTACCTCGCCTGCAACTACGACCCCGGCAAGGCCCTCTGCAACCCCGCCAACGCCAGCGGGCCCACCCCAACACCGAGCCTGGACCGCTGCCACACCAACTGCTCGAACATCGCCCGCACCGACACCCACGCCCGACAACTACGCACAGCGGCAAACCAGATCCGCGCCCAGGCTGATTCGCCGCTCGTCCCGCAGCCTGTCGCCGAGCGGCTGAAACACCGCGCCGCCTCACTGATCGAGCTTGCCGACACCCACGACCGCACCCGCATCACAACCACCGATCCGGAGCCACGATGACCACCGACCAACGCAGCCAGATCCGCGCCGCGATCGACCGGCTGCTGGCCGGGACCCCGCTACGATCCGACGGCGCTCTCACCGTCGTCGCCCTGGCCGCCGAGGCCGACGTCAAACGCCACGTCCTCACCCACCGCCACACCGACCTCAAAGAGGAGTTCTACGCCCGCGTCCGCGCGCAAGGACACACCCCCGCCAGCGAACAGCAACTGCGCGACGAACTCGATTCCACCCGGCGCAAACTCACCGAAGCCCGCAAGAAGATCCATGAGCTCGAACAATCCGTCGAAGCATTCGCGCGAATCGTCAACGTCCTCACCGTCGAAAACGACCGCCTTACCCACACGTCCGGGCGCAGCATGCGAACCGTCATCCCGCTCAATCCCGAGACGAACTGATGCCCGCTATCCGGCCGCGGCGGGTTCCTCGTCGTTGCCGAACAGCAGCAGCTGCCGGGACACAGTGCTGGACTGACCGATCCGGCGCAGGCATCGAGCGCAGGTGACTTCCGCTCTAGTCGGTGCCAACGCTGTCGGCGACCAGCCCGCGACACCCGTGTGACAGAGAAGTTCGGGCACTTCCTCGTCCCCGACCCATTGCCCGAGGCGGACCGCATGAACCGTCCGCCCGGACCGCACGACAGCATGCACGCCCGGCGCACCGAACACCGCCCGAGTCGAAGCGGCGAGTGGGGCTATATCGGTCACGCGACCACCATACGGTCGGGCACCGACAACACAGGCGGAGAATTCGGGCAGCTCAGTCTCGGCAACGACCTCTCGTCAGTCCGTTCGGCAACACAGCCAGACTTGACAGGGAACACCGCTGCGGCCATGCCTACTGGCCATATTCTCCCGCGCCAGGTATCCCTGCTCGTCAGGCGCTGGCACCTCAGCAATTCCGCTGGTGCGTCTGGCAAGCCAGCGGTATCCAGAAGGT
Source organism: Nocardia cyriacigeorgica NBRC 100375 (assembly GCF_000308555.1). Taxonomy (GTDB): domain Bacteria; phylum Actinomycetota; class Actinomycetes; order Mycobacteriales; family Mycobacteriaceae; genus Nocardia; species Nocardia cyriacigeorgica. Next base: position 7,810 of record NZ_BAFY01000320.1, read on the forward strand.
CTGAGTTTGACGCCTACCGCCCCTAATTCCGGGAGCACGGCGGTGATGGAGGGTGCGCGACCGCTCCGGAATTGTCAGCTCCTGCGCTGACGCTGTTCGAACATTAACCGCCGCTGCTGGTCGGACTGCCGGGAGAATTGGGTTCGGTTACCGTTTTGTTGTCTCTCGGTACTGTGAATGTTGCGCGATCAGTGCTGCGGCTCGCACCACCGTCACTGTCCTGAGTCGCACGTGCAGTCGCCAGTAGCTGGCGTACGTGTTTCGGGGAAGTCTCAAGTAGCTCGCTGATCTCGACTTCTGTCAGCCCGGTTTCACGCATGCGGGCAGCTGCGGCGGCTTGCAGGGCGTGGTGTTCGGCTTTCTCTCGTCCGGCACGTTCTTCGGCTACCTGAATCCGCTGCCGTAGCGCGGTCACTTCGGTGTCGAGTTGCGCTTCGCATTCGGTGATCGCGTGCCATTCGGAGATGTAGGTCTTGATCGCGGCGCGTATCACGCGTTCGCGTTCCCGTGCTTCGTCTTTGCGGCGGCGCTCGCGTTCACGTGAGCGTTCGAGTCGTTGGATGAGTTCGGGGGGACGCGTTTTGCGCGACGAGCGTGTCGGCTTCGACGACATGGGCATGGCCTTCCACCGTGACCGGTCTGCCTGTTCTCCCGCCACCAATACTACGCACGCTCCCCGGCCCGCTGACGAATAGACCTAGCCACGAACGACCCCGAATGGTCCGTGATGGCCACGATCTCCCATATCGATCTGCCGGGCTGCTGCTTCCGCCGTCCAACATTCGCACCCTCGTCTCCGGGAAGGACATCACATGCAAGTCGATCTGGACCGCTTTTTCGTGCCCGCGCGGTTGATCGCGTCGGTTCCGGGTGCGCTGGGGTACTGGCCGCACCGGCGTCTGGTGTTGCTCATGGCCGTCGCGCCGGCTCTGGATGAGAAGCCACAATGGGTGCAGTCGCTATTTGTCACCTGGCCGGTGGACGCGCCGTCGGCCACCATGTTGGCCGACGCACGGCGTCTGGCCACGAACGCGAACGCCTCCGCTGTAGCTGCTCTCATTGTCGACGACCGGCTCGCCAGCGCCGATCCCGGATCGCGGGGTTCGGCGGGGCATCGTGAACTGGTCGATGCGTTGGTCGAGGGGTTCGATGCCGGTGCCGGTCCGGTACCACTGATCGCGGTCTGGGGTATCAGCGATATCGTCGCTGGCGCCGAATGGTTCACGTTGTGTGGTTCACCCGAGCGCGGTGTGATCGAGGACCCGTTGCAGGATCCAGCCACGTGCGAGCGGGCCGAGCGCGGCCAGGAGGTGTATCCCAGCCGGGAGGCACTGGTGCAGTCTCTGGCACCTGACCGCGAGCTGATCGAGCAGATCCGCCAGCACACCACCACCGCTGCGGATCCCGATCTACCCGCACCGGGATACCGGCGATCACCAGACCATGACGCAGCCGAGGATCACCCTCGGCAGAGCCTTCGTGCGGCGCTCGAGCTGCTCAGCTGCCGGGAAGGACGCCCTCTGAGTTCTGCTCAGCTGGCTCGCTTGGCTGACTTGATCGGTGACAGCAGCGTTCGCGATTGTTTGTTCGCTGTGGCGAACACTGCCTGCGCCGCGGCGGCTGAGGCGACGTGGGTGCTGCTCGTTCGCGGGCTCACGGGACCCCACCGGGCACATGCAGCGGTCTTACTCGCCTACAGTGCCGCTGTGCGGGGCGATACGGTCCTCGCGTCGATCGCCGTCGGCATCGCCCTCGGGGCCAACCCGCACCATGAGATCGCGGTCCTCCTAGATGCAGCGATCGAGGTCGCGATCCCACCACAGAAGCTGCTGCGGCTGGCCCACAAATCCGCACGACGAGCAGCCGCCCTGGGAGTCGAGATCCCCCAGTCGTCGACGTGACAAGCCCGCGGGACACCCTGGCCGGACCCAGGCCCATTGACCCACACCCGTTATCGAACAGATCGTCGCCTTATCGCCCTCATTGCGGCCGCGCCGACATGAGGCACCCGCCACGCTCTCTGGCGGCTCGACGACGGACGCAATACCACCGCAGATGCATTTCTCATCGAGGAGGCGTTCTTGTCTCAACAGCAAATCATGCCCTCGGTTTCGCCTTCACCGGGAGGCTTTGAGCCCGCCGGAGTGTTTGCCGGCATCAAGGCCGCGGAAGTGGTGTTGTCGCGGCTGTCTGCCGCCTTGGACGCTCTGCTCGCGGTCCTGACTGCGGGAGATTTCGTCTCCGACATCGCAACCCGCACGACCTGCCGGGAAGTCGAAGCGGTGGCCGGATTCCTGCGCGAGCTGGGCTGCCCGGGTCCTGCCGCGCAGTGGATCGATGACCACGCAGCCACCGATGACTGCGGTGACACCCACTGCCTCTGCCCCGCGTGCCGCGCCCGCTGACCGAAACCCACCACGAACTATCTGCACGCTGCCTGCGGCAACGAACGACGTTGCCCTTCAAAGCCTTCAAGTCCCCAGCCCACCGACGTCGAGTTCGGCCCGCTGCGGCCTGCCACAACGAGGAGAGTGAATATGGGTCCGCGGACACCGCCAAGATCGATCATCGAAGCGTTCGCTGGCGTGTTCAGCGAGGCCGGCGCCGAATTCGCCCGCACCATGGACGCCACCTTCGACCAGTTCGACTGGGCCGAGGACGAGATCCGGCGTGGCCAGCGGCGACACCAGTATCACCGTGACGTGCTGCATCACAGCTTCGGGCTCCTGGCGCCCACCCATGACCTGATGAGCCAGGAGCTCGTCTACCGATCACACTGTCGTGAACTGCTCGACCGCATCGCCGCCGGAGCCGACACGACACTTGCGACCGCCGCAGAGGCGGCGCTGTCGCTGGTGCAGGCCAGTCACGCGGCTCCGTTGAACACCGCCGCGTTCGGGCTGTATGTGCGCATGTGGAAACTCGCCGGGTTTCCGGCGCTGAATGCGCTGGGATCGGTCGAGGTCCATTACGAGGCGATCGCCGCCTCCGAGATCGACGACCTCGAGAACTGGACCCGTACGAAACTCGCTGTCCGCGACCGGGCCCTGACCGACATCACCTGCCGCGGCCGCCACCACGACGAACCCGTCAACTGCCGATTCGCACACGCCACCGACCGCCGCGCGGCCGCCTGAGAACAACCAGGTCGGGAAACTGCCCTGAATGTGGGCGATCGAAACTCGTGGTCTCGCTGGGAGGCTGCCTTTCTCGCCGTGCGAACCGCGCCCGGGATGTGGCATGTCCTGTTCCCGGCGGACCGCCAGCGGTCTCGACCGGGTACGAACGGTCGTCGGTGCACCGGGACTGATCTGCCTGCGAAGAGGACAGGCTGTCCGGCCGCCGTTCGGGCGGTCGCACATCACCACACAACGCCGGTGCCGGTGTGCCGTTCGACTCCCGCGTTGACGAGTTCGGTCAGAGCGCTGAGGACCTCTGATAGAGGCGTATCTGCGGCCAGCTCATACATCTACCAGTGGGAGGTCAATGGTGGGCAAGTTGTCCAAGCGCGTTGCTGCGGCGCATCGTGAGGCGTGCGCGTTGGTGGAGCTGCGGCGGGAGTTGTGTGAGGACGAGAAGTTGTTCGTTCTGGCCAACTTTCAGGAGTCCAGCCACAGCGGTCAATCCGCGGAGGGGGCGTTCTTCACACCGGCCGGGTTGGCGCGTGATATGTCGATCGAGGTCGTGGGTCGTCGTCTGATCGATCTGGGTGCGGGAATCGGCCGGCTGGCGTTCGCGTGCCGTGATCTGTGGGGCCGGGCCAACGGCGAACCCGGGCGGGAACTGGTGTGTGTGGAGCGCAACCCTGTGTTCGTGCGGGTGGGCCGTAAGGTGTTGCCCGAGGCGCGGTGGTTGTGTGGTGATCTGTTGCGCGTGCATCTGGAGCGGATGCCGTTGTTCGACACCGCGATCGCCAACCCGCCCTTCGGCGCGGTCGCCCGCCGCTGTGATGCGCCGGGCTATCGCGGTCCGCGATTCGAGTACCACGCGATCACGGTCGCAGCACGGGTGGCTCGCCACGGTGTGTTCCTGATTCCGCAGTCCTCGGCGCCGTTTCGCTACAGCGGACAGCCGCGGATGCAGTACGGCTGCGCTGATACGGAATACGAGCGTTTCCACGCCGCCACAGCCATCACCCTGAACCCCAGCTGCGGAATCGACACCAGCGGCTACCACGACGACTGGCACCACCCGACCGTCGCCACCGAAGTCGTCACCTGCGACTTCATCACCCTCGCCGGCGCACGCGAGTCGTCGCCGCCCGCGACGACACAATCCTTGGCCGCCTGACCACCAGTGGCCAGCTGGCCGGCAGCACGCTGGCCGCGCGATTGATTGCGCGAGGCTTCACTACGATCTGATTCAAGGAGATCCGTGGATATGGATGTTTGTGAGCCTGTAGAGGTTGCGGTAGGCGACGGCCGGGTCTACCGAGTGCGCTTTCCACGCGATCCGGATGCCGAATGCCCTCGAAGTTGGGATGGCAATCACGCGCTGCTGCTGATGAACCGAGGTGGCGCTACTGCCGTTGACGAGATCGTGGCGAGCACCGTGCCACACACACGAGCCGCGGCGCATTTCCTCGGCGAGCATCGGGGGGATTCCGATGCGGTGGTTCGGCGCTACGCGATGTGGCGGGCCATCACGGGCAGCCCATACCGGCTGATCTCCGGCAGCGGGTATGCCACAGCCTGCCAATCGGATTGGCTGACCTGGTACGCGCTGACCGGGAACACCGACATCGCCCGCGTCGAGGTCGCAATCTATCGGCAATGGCTTGCCGGGGAAGCGTTCGAATGGTGCCTGACCGGACCCGACGGCAGCCACGTCGATTCTTGCTCCGGCTACTACGATCGCGAGGCCGCCGAAGCCGACTGGCGCGCCGCCCTGCGAGCTCACGAGCGTCAGTTGCGCCAGCAGGCCAGCCTTGCCGGTGCTGGCCTGATCGGCGTCATCTGAACCCTCCGGGCGGGGTCACTCGCTGCAGCCCCGTTGGGATCCCGCTGTCCACGAGACCGACGTGCAGCAAACTGATCAGTCCGGTGGGCACGAGCCGCTCTGTATCACCGCGGGGCCAAGATCTCGGCGGGATGTGTTTCCTGGCTGTCGGTCAGTCGCTGCTGCGGTGCCGACGTGCCTGAGCCGTCGTCATTGCCGCGTACGACTCGAATAGCCTCGGCCATCCATCGCCGGGCTCGAGAGCGTCTGGATCGAGGCGGCCCGCGGCGATCGCCAGGCGTACGCCCAGATGGTGATAGCCGACCGCAGCAAGCCAGCCCGCGCACGCCTGCTCGTACCCTTCCGCGGATTTGTGGCAGGCGAACATCGGCGCATCGAGGCCTGCTTCTCGGCCCGGGCCTCCACGTGTGCACGCCATGTCAGCGAAGCGCTCGGCGCTGAATTGTCCAGGCGCGACATCGCGGCGCCACGGGCACTCCGCACACGGACGCCGACGATGGCGCAGCGGTTCCGCCGATGATTCGTCCGTGTGAAGTGAGGCCACAGAACTTCCCCCGGGTCGTGAGATCAGCAGCGGGCAGCAGATCGAAGGCTACGGCCCACCCAGCGCCGAGTCCACACGAACCGCCTAGAACCCCCGCACCCGAGGCGTGCCTGAACGGGTTGCCCATGTTCGATCCGGTGGCTGGCTCCAGCACTGGGCAATGGATCAAGTGCGCACATGCGGTGCGCTCCGGCGCGCCGTAGGCCAGTGCCCGGTCGAGGACAACTCCAGCGGCCGCGGCAACTCCGAACACCGCCGATGTGCCGCAACGAGTATCGCGGACCGGTCAAGACCGCCGTCACTACCCCTTCCAGCCGTTTCCCGAATGAGGACACCCATGTACGGACACCAACTCGTCACGTCCCTAACCGAGAACCACCATCAGATCGAGGTCTCTGTGTCGGGCCCGCACGCGGGTTCGATGACGATCGGCTCGCTGGCCGAGTTCGTGGCACTGATCGCTGAACTCGGCGACCATGCCCGACGAACCCGGATCGACCTGGTCCTCGAGCACACGGTGCACCAAGACATGACCGGCGACGACTGGATACAGCTGGCCAATGTCGAATACCTCACCAGCACCCATGATGGATCGCTCACCTGGCGTAGTAACAGCCTGTCGCGCTCGCTGGCCGTGGTGGTATTCGACGGGGTCGCCTTCGACGGCAACGGGCTGGCCGCCGAGCTCCCGGATGCGCTCGCCGCAGACCTCGAAGCCCTCTACGCCGAGCACTACATCGACGACTCCGATGCCCGCCACGCGGTCGAGGCCGCACTGATCACCTGCAACTGGGACTACTGGATCCGCTCAGATTTGCGATTGCCCGATCGAGTCGAGGAGCTCTGGCAGAAGTTGACGCCCACCCAGCAGCGCGAGGTGTTCGATCGAGCGCTGGACCGTCTGGTCGACGAGCACGGCTGGTCTCCGGAATTCGAATCCCGCGGTGATCAGTTGATCATCGACCTGCACCAGCTCGCGCAGGCGATCACCGCGATCCTCGGCCGCGACGCCGTCGAGACAGCTCCGCGTAATGCCAGCACACCGGCAAGCCGGAGTTGACCGCGTCGCGACCACACCCCCCGAGCTGCTCGACCCAGGCGACTGCCTGGCTGCCGCACCGCGCGAGGACAGGTGGTTCTGGCTTCTCTCCCGCGTCCGCTGTCGGCCGTCCGTGCTCACGGTCGCGCTTTCCGCTGCACCGCAGCCTGTTCCGGTGCGGCGTTTGTCCTGTGATGTGTAGCGTCTCAACACATACCCACCGTTTTGTTCTCGATACATCCTTCACCTGCCCGTGGATGTGCTGATCATGTTCTGTGCATTCCGAAGTTGACGAGATCGACGAACGCGCAGAACGCGCGAAGGTGTTGAGCGAGCAGCGATATCGCGCCGTCCTCGAGGTTCGGGACGGGCATCCTGTTGGCGAAGTCGCCAGCCGGTACGGCGTGACCAGGCAGACGGTCACCGCCTGGCGGCGGCGCTACGAGCAGTTCGGCATCGCCGGACTCCAGGAGCTATCGCGCCGTCCGCACCACAGCCCGCGCAGGCTCTCGGCCGACATCGAAGCAGCAATCTGCGAAATGCGGCGCCTGCACCGCCGATGGGGCGCCCGCCGGATCGTGCACGAACTCACCCGCCGCGGGGTCGAGCCAACTCCGTCACCTGCGACGGTGCATCGGGTACTGGTCCGCAACGGGCTGGTGCGCGGCCAGGATCAGCAGCGCCGCCGCAAATACAAGCGCTGGCAGCGGGAAGCACCGATGCAGCTGTGGCAGATGGATCTCGTCGGCGGCGTGTTCCTCGCCGACGGCCGCGAGTGCAAGCTGGTCACCGGCATCGACGACCACTCCAGATACATCGTGATCGCGCACCTTGTCGTCAAACCCACCGGCCGTGCGGTAGTCGAAGCCTTCACCGCAGCGATGCGCCGCTACGGAGTTCCCTCAGAAGTGCTGACCGACAACGGAAAGCAGTTCACCGGCCGGTTCACCCGACCGTTCCCCGCCGAGGTCCTGTTCGAACGAGTCTGTCGCGAGAACGGCATCGGCCAGCGGCTGACCAAACGCCGCTCACCCACCACCACGGGCAAGATCGAACGCTTCCACAAGACCCTGCGCACCGAGTTCCTCGACGAGGTGACAGGGTTCGACACCCTCGATGCCGCCCAGGAAGCCATCGATGGCTGGGTCCACGCCTACAACCACACCCGCCCACACCAGGCGCTCGGCATGGCCGTCCCGGCAAGCCTGTTCCGCCCCACCACACCGCAACCGCTCACCGTTCCGATGTCGGAGTGGCACGAACCTTCCGCCGAGCCCGACCCCTTACCCGCCGTGATCGACCCCGCGCCGCGGGCTGGCGCGGCAGCCACGGCCGTCGAGTTCGAGCACACCGTCCCACCACGCGGGGTAATCACCATCGCACAAGCTCAGTCGGTCTGGGTGGGACCGATGCTGGCCGGTCGCATCGTCACCATCTGGGCCGACGACCGCAGCCTGCACATCAGTCTCGACGGCCACCACGTCAAGACCCTCGCATCTCGCCTGCAAGCCGAGCACCTGCACCACCTTCGCCTGCGAGGCGCACGAACCGCCGGCCCGGAACCAGCCGCGCCGGCATTGCCCGGCAACCCCGGGGGCAGACTCCGCATGCCGGAGAACACAACCATCGAAGTCGATCGAATTGTCGGTCGTGACGGCGTCTTCCAGTTCCGAAACGAATCCTGGGTCGTCGATGCTCACCTGGTCGGTCAGCAGGTGACCCTCCGACTCGACGGGCACACCATGCACGCGGTGGTCAGTGACGTCCTGGTCAAATCCTGGCCCTATCCGATCACGCTCAACCAGCGGTTGAAGCTACGCGGCGCGAGGCAGTCCACAACGCCGCCGCCATCGCCACCAGCGCACGCTCCACGCGCAGAACGACGAGTGCCGCTCGATGGTGTGATCATGGTCGCCCGTCAGCGGCTCCGCGTCGGCCGCACCCACGCCGGAAAACTCGTCACCATCTACGCCGAAGACACCCACTTCCGCATCCTCGACGGCGATACCGAAATCGCTGTCCACCCCAGGACCACCACCGCGCCCCTCACACGCTTCAAAGCCTGGAACAAACGGCAGACCAAGGGAACCGATGTCTCGATCACAAACGGGTAAGGATGTCTCGAGACGTCACACATCAACGAACTCATGGCTGTCTACCACGCCGCTCTGCGGGACCTGATCAAAATGAACACCCCCGCTTACCACGTCACCGACAACGACGTTGACCGGATGTTCGCCGACATCCATGCTCGCCTGCCCGCGTACACCGACCCGGCCGTCATCTCCGCGATCGAGGCATACCTGTTCCGAGCCTTCGAAGTGATTGCCGAGATCATCCGCGACGACGAACCACCACGGTGAGACCCTGGTCTTGGATGGGCGAACAATCGAAGGAGGTAGCGCGATGTCGAAATCCGGTGGCAAGGGCGGTGGCGCAGGCGGCGGCAAGATGACCGCCGACAGAGCCTCCGCCATTCAGAGCGCCGGGGCGAAAAACCCCAGCAGCTCGACCGCGAAAACAGGATTCGCCAGCCGGGCCCAGTCCGCGGCCGCGACGAATGCCAACAGCAGCGGGTCTAGCAAGAAATAGCGGCAGCAACAACCACTCTCGTGATGCCCTCGGCGTAGCGCCCAGGGCATCACGTCGTTAGCGCCGGGTTCCGTCCGTAGGCCCCTACCCCTTGTTGCGCTGCGGCCCCTTCGGTCCTACGCTGTAGGTCTCTACAGCGCTGTAGATAACTACAGCGTTTGATTCCGAGAGGGGCAGCGGTAGTGACGAGCATTGTGCAGCCTGTGGCGAATGGTCTTTCCACCGATCACCCGGTGCCGGGTCTGGCATTCGTCGACGATTCCCACATTCCGCTCGACGACCCGCGCGAGATCGAAGCGGTCGGACGCCATGAGGGCGATGACATGTGGGGAAGGTGGGACGGGCACCTGCGGGTCGACGACGACGAACCCGACCAGTGGCGCGCTTTCACCACCGACCCGGTGCGGCGTGATCTGGCGTGGTGTGTGCGGTTCCACCCCGAGCGCGGCCGCTCAGTTCTGCTGGTGCACAACGACGACGCTTCGGCGTTGCACATGGACTGGGACGACGAGGTTCTGCTGTTCCGGGCCGGTGGTTACTGGTGGGATGGCACCCACTGGTACCGGCCATTGCAGGTGATCGACTGGGCAAGCCAGACTTTCGTGCGTCGCAAGGCTCGGGCGGCGGTCACGGTCACCGCCGCCGACCTGGTAGACCCTGTCGCGGACGCCGCTCGCGCCGCTGTCTTGACCGTCGCCGACCTGGGCCCCGCAGTCGAATCCGACGACCAGCGGGGACCTCTCACTGTGGCGAACTGGTCCGACCACTTGGCGTTGTGGGCGGCGCGGCGCCCGGAGGGTGCGCTGCCGTTGTCACAGTGCGTAGTGAATATCTCTGCCCCTGAGCTGGCCGGTGACCAGCTGGTCGGGGTGAGCGAGCTGGCGGCGATGGCTGGCATCGAGGCATCCACGCTGCGCGCCTATGCCTCCCGCGGCGAGGCCGAGCTGCCCGACCCTCAAGCGGTGATCAGCGGGCGGGCCGCCTGGTCCAAACCCGTGGCCGCCGACTGGGTCGAACAACGTGCTCGGTCGGCGAGCTCGGTCGCCGACACCATGGCCAGCGACCACGTGGACAATCCGGTCGCCAGCACGCTCTCTCGCGGTCGCGCCGATATCTTCGCCCGGTTCACCACCTCGTTCCTGGCGCGGCTGTGGAACCCACAACGACGCAAATGGTGGGCGCTGCGACATCGCAACGAGGCCTCCGCTCGCCAGCTCGCCGAAACCCTCGCGTGGACCGTCGCCAGCGACCTCGACCACATCATCCCTACCAGCGCGCTGGCCACCACCATCCGCTGTGCGGTCCTGCAGCAGTTCGCCGACGACATCGAACGATCTCGAAAACTGAATCGAGAGCCTGCCGACGAACCTCTGCTCGGGGTCATCCCGAAAGTAGCGATCATGCTCGACTGGCTCGTGCGCCACCATCCCACCACCGCCGGCCACACCATCAACGAGATCATCGGCATCGCCGAAAAACGCTGGAACTTGCCCCGCGACCTGGTCATATTCTCCCTCCAGACCGCGCTCTCGCTCGACGGCAAACTCCCCGACGGCGGCTACGACACCTTCTGGGCCCGCATCGTGCCCCCCAAAGGCGACCCCGAACTCGAACCCGACCAAACGCACTGACCCCCGTACGTCGGTGGGTGCCTCGGCTTACAAGCGCAGGCACCCACCGACATCTGCACTCACCCTTGCGGTTACAGAAGTCCACCCCGTTCGGCGCCGACCGCCAGGACGACCAGTACCGCTAGGACGACACCGATCCAGAACAGCTCGTTCACAGCCAGGGCGAAGATGGTGCACACGGTCACGGTGGTGACGAACATCGCGATCCCGCACCCGAGTGGGAGCGGCTCGTCGCCCGCACTGCGCGGGATCTGGGAGGCCGGTGGTGTTCGATCGACCTGGTGAGTGAGCCGCTCTGGGTTTGTCTGCTGGCCCGCTGGCGGTACAGGATCCGCCACAGGCACTGGAGCGGGCGCGGGGATGGGAGTCGCTTCGGAAGCGGGTTCCGGGATCGAAGCCGGCTCAGGTTGAGCACTGTCGCCGATCTTCTCGGGTTTGGGCAGCAGGGGTGGATCGCCGCGCCGCACGAGCAGATAGCGCTCCCGGGTCGGTCCATGCGAGACCAGGGTGGTCGCTCCGGACAGCTTCCAGTCGCGCGGTTTTCCCTTTCCGCCGTGGTTTTCTCCGAGGCAGGAGCAGACACAGTCGTGGACGGTGGCAGGGTTGGCCTGCTTGCATCGGGTGTCACACAGCTCGGTGGTCGAGAATTCCAGGTAGAGATCGACCTCACCGAATCGTTCAGCCATGGCCTCAGTGAGCACCCACAGGTGGCGGCGGGCGATCTCCCATCGCCCCGCGTTCTTGTTCCATTCCGGGCGAATCCGTTTCCCGAGCTCGTTCCGGATCCAGCTCCGGTTCGACCCGCCCTCGTACGGCATCCACACCCATAACCGCGTTTGATCCGCTTTGCGCCTGATCCAGGGTCGCTGCGCCATCCACCCCGCCCTTCACCGCTCTGCTCCCGGTAAAGGCAAGTGTGCCAGCCACTCCCGACAACAACGGAGCGCGCAGCACAGCATGCTGCGGGGCTATGAAGCTTTGGGATGGGGGAGGATTCGTCGACGACCGCCCAGGTGGCGGGCAGGCAGAGGAACAGGCAACCAGCATGCCCGGCAGCACGCCGAAGGCTCTCCACACGGGCATTGGAACCGTAGTGCGAGTAACACCGACGGCCAGCCGCGCAGAAAGTTGACGAAATGACCGCAAGTAAACGTAATGAACATCTGCTACATTCTCTGGTATGGATGTCTACTCGCTCCCGGATCTCGTCACGACCCAAGACTTGGAAGAGTTGCTGGGCGTCAAGCGCGCCATGATTTCGCGGCTGCGCAAGGACCCGGGTTTTCCTGAGCTCGTGGCGGAGTCCACGCCGAGGAAGCCGCTCTACCTGCGGCGCGATGTGCTGCGGTGGCTGGTGGCCTCCGGCCGTGCTCCCGCCGCAGCCCTGCCGGCCTTCGATCCGCCGCCCGGCGACGGCCCGATCACCCAGCGCTGGTTCCGGGACCGCGCGGAGTTCGTGAAGGTCCCGGCCGGGTGGGGTGGGCTCACCGAGGTCCATGTCACCCGCTACACCGCCGGCGAGTACAGCGATGAGCGCACACTTTCGCTGGTCGTGCCCGTCGGCGATCCCGGTCCGGCGCCGATCACGGTGCGTGGGCAGACCCTTCGTCCCGATGTCATTGCCGCGCTCGGGTACGGGCGCGGGCATCTCGGTCTACGCGGGGCGATCGCGGTGATCCGGCCCCACGACTGGCCGCTCTACGATCACGGAGATCTCTTCGGCGCCGAGATTCCCGACACTATCGACGGCCCGGTGCGGCTGAACCTGCTCGACGCCGCGGTCGTCTCGCAGCTGATCGGGCACCTGCTGCCCTACTGGGAAGAGGGTGCGGTCGCGAAAACCGCGGCTGCGCTGTGGGAACCCCGACCACTCGGCCAGCACATCCCACCGGTTCCCGCCACTCATGCCCCGCCGGGACTCGCCGACGCGGCGGCGCTGCGTCGACAGTGCCGGGAGGTCATCGACCAGATCACCTCTGGTCGCCGACCGGCCCCGGACGGGATCGTCGACGAACTCGCCCAGCTCGGCAACACGATGTGGGACACCACATTGAGCAGCCGATTCCACTGGGGCTACGACACCGCAATCGAGGTTCCGGCGGGCTGGGTGCTGCCCATCGAACCACCCCGCCCCACCGCGACCGACCCGAACCCCGTGCTGCCGCGACAGCCTGGCGAGGTCAACCTCTTCCATGCCCTCGAATGGCTGATCGGGCAACCCGACCTGCCCGTCGGGATGGCGCGCACCGCCACCGGCTTCTACGGCTACCCGACGTCGGTCGACGTGCTGACCGTCGACTGCCGTGCACTTCCCCAGCAGGTGCAGGCCGTGATCGATCGCCACCTCACCGCGATTCGCGCCGATGACACCTGGCTCCACCAAGCCCTGGCCGAAGCACTCGAACAGCATCGAGACGACCACCTCGAATCCGGCGAGGACCAGCAGCCCGCGGCCGCAGGCGATGAACAGGGTGCGCTCGGATGGGTGACCGACACCGACCCGCAGTCACATCCGGCGCGAACCCTGCCCGGCCACCGCCGCGGCGACCTGCTCGCCTACCACGTCCCCCGCGCCGCGTTCCCGATCGGCGCCCCGGCAGTAGTGCACCTGTTCGTCTCCACCGTCGGCGAGCGCCGCCGCTACGGCGGACTCCTCATCGACCGGACAGGAGCAGCCACCCCGATCCCCCTCAACCCCGACCCCACCACACCGGAAACCACCGCCGCCGAGCTGACCGCGCTCGCCCTCGGCATCGCCGAACCGCTGCACCTGGGCCGCCAACCCAAACTCCGCAGCTACCCACCGCAACTCACCCAGCTCACCGCCGCGCTCGCCAGCACCGACCACCTCGACATCGACTGGGAAACCCTGACAGGCCTCGTAGGCCCCCGCCCCGACGGCATCGACGACGACGACCTGGTCACCGCCCTCAACGCCCGAAACCCCTGGGATCCCGACGAAGACAACGAGTTCTGACCCGCCTGCCTGCGCGGTTTCACTTCATCCGGTGACGGAGCGGACCATGACCAGCGAGCTCACCCCCAGCGCGGGGTGGGTTCGGCGGTCGCAGACCGTATATCCCTGCCGCTGATAGAGGGCGATGGCTCGGGTGTTGGTGTCGCGAACGTCGAGGCCGAGCCAGCCGACGCCCGCTTCGTTGGCTGCCCACTCACCGATCGCAGTGCATATCTGATCGGTGATGCCGCGGCCACGGTAGTGAGGCAGGCAGTACATCGCCCACAGCATTGCCCACCGATCCGCTGGCCGGACCGGAGGATCGGGCAGCGCTGTTGCGGGATCGTCGTGTTCAAGGTCGATGAACGCACCGGCCATCGCCACCCATTGGCCGCCGTCGTCGGCGACGACCAGGATCTGGCGTCCCGGCCGGCTGCCGCGACGGATGCGTGCTTCCCAGGCGCTGTCGTCGAGAGCGGCTGCCTGCTCGTAGGTTTCGAGGAAGGCCTCACCCGCGTCGCGCAGTGCTTGCAATCGCAATGCACGTAGTTTCGCGCCCTCGCCGATCATCGGCCGCCGGATGTGAATGTTCACGTTCAGTGCGGTCGTGACGGTCCCGCTCTCACCCATGGATTCGATCATCGGCCTCGGTAGTCGCCGACTCGCCGATTTCGGCACGACATGGGCACGATGCTCGAGCCGGGCCAGGGCGCGACTACGCCCACGTCTGGCAAGCCCTCAACTGTCGGCCTCGCACCGCGACGCCATTGATGCCCAGAGCGTGCTGTGCGGTCTGTTTCCGCTGGTCATAGCGTTTCCTCTGGGCCTGTTGACCTGATAGGTTCGCCCGCATGCGTGACAAGACCGTCGGCCTGCTGTTGGTGACGTATCAGAGTGCTGAAGATCTGCCGGGGTTCCTTGCCACGCTGGAGGCTGCGGTCGAGCCACTCGCGGTGGACGTGGTGTGCGTGGACAACACCTCCACCGACAACGGCCCGGACCTGGTCGAGGACTTCGGCGGGACCGTCATCCGCAACGAGCGCAACATTGGCCTCGCCGCCGCGATCAATCAGGCCGCTGCCCAGACCGATGCCGAGTGGCTGCTGGTCGCCAACCCCGACACCCAGCTTTCGCCCGGATCGATCTCCAGGTTGGTGGAGACCGCGATGAGCGATGAGCGGATCGGCATGATCGGCCCGAGGATCGCGCGCCTGGACGGCACCGCCTACCCGTCGGGCCGCCGGTTCCCGTCACTACTGGTGGGCACCGCGCACGCATTGCTGGGCGGCGTATGGCCGGGCAACCCGGCCACACGCCGCTACCTGGGCCAGCCGGTGACCGACGCGGTCACCGATGTGGACTGGATCTCCGGATGCTGCATGGTCTTTCGCCGCTCCGCGTTCGATCAGGTGGCAGGCTTCGACACCCGTTACTTCCTGTACTTCGAGGAAGTGCAGATGGCGCTGGACATGCATCGCGCCGGCTACCGGGCGGTGCTGGACCCGAGTGTGGAGATCCGCCACCGTGAGGGTGGCAGTATGCGCTCGGCCCCGTTCCGCAAGGTCCGCGCCCACCACCGCAGCGCGTTGCGTTTCTACTGTGACTACCACCGGGGGACGCCGTGGATGTTGGCCGCGCCGCTGGTGGCGGTGGGCCTGGCGGTGCGCGGCACCCTGGCGGCCGCGCGCACCGCGGTAACCGGGCGGCTCACCCGCGGCTGAACGGCTGCTCGCCGAGTGCGATGCCGTCGGCATGGTCGCGCAGCAGCTTGGTGACCACGGCGTTGCCGGTACGGGAGCTGGGCATGCACTGATCACAGTCATCGCCGATCACTCGGCCGGCCGAGGTCTCCACGACGTCGAGGACCCGCGAACGGGCGACATTGCCCAGGTCGAATCCGGTGCGGGCGAAACGTGGTTCGGCTTTCAGATCGCACGGTGTCAGGTGCCCGAAGGGCCCGATGGTGGGACGCACATACCGGATCCGGCACTGGCCGGTGCGGGGGCGGCTGCGGTGCAGGGTGCTGCCGTTGGCGAGGGCGACCAGCTCGTCAACTGGGCGGAGTTGCGCTGAATGCAACATTCGGCGTACCTCCGAACTGGCGTAACCGCCAGTCGAACTGCGGTCGGACCCGAAGGCCCGAGCTGTCGCCAAGTCTACGACCTGGGGAGATCCCGTCCCCTCTAGCCTGATTCAACTTTGTTGTGTTAGATGCAACATCATGGCGGAGCGAATCGACGTTCCCGGCGCGGCCCACCTGGTCCTCGCCGACGGTGTCGCGCACCTCGACCCCGCAGCAGCAGTCCACGAGGCAATGCTCGAGGGGTGGGCACGTCAACAGCGGGTCCGGTTCCTCAAAGCCGACACGATCGCCAAGCGCGTGCGACTTGTACAGCGGGTAGTCGAGTTCTCGAATCTGTATCCGTGGCAATGGAATTACGCCGAACTCGAAGCATTCATCGACAGCCTGCGCAACCGAACCAACCCAATCGAGATGTCGACCGGCCGCGCCTACCTCGTCGAGCTGCGCCTGTTCCTCGAATACGCCAGCGACATCCGCTACGGCTGGACCGGGATCTGCCTCGACCGTTTCGGCGAAGCCCCACGCCAGGTACTCGGCGAATGGAACATGGTCGCCCACGTCAGCGACTACGAAGGCCGCCCCGGACGCCGACCACTGACCTATGACGAGGTCCAAGCCCTGTTCGACGCAGCCGATTCCCGCGTCGCCGCGATCCGCGCCCGCGGTCGCAAAGGCTCACTCGCCGCGCTGCGCGACGCGACGCTGCTCAAGACCGTCTACGCCTACGGGCTGCGCCGGCGCGAAGCCTGGGGACTGGACCTGCCCGACCTTCGCCACAACCCGAAAGCGCCGCAGTTCGGCCGCGTCGGCGCGCTGTTCGTGCGGTGGGGCAAATCCTCCAAGGGCAGCCCGCCCAAGCGGCGCACCGTGCTCACAGTCCCGGAAATGGACTGGATCGTCGATGCGCTCGAGTACTGGATCGAGGAAGTCCGGCCCTTTCTCGCCCCGGGAAAACATCCTGCGCTGTGGGTGACAGAACGCTGCGGTCGGCTTTCCAAGCGGGGCATCAACGAGGCGTTCGAGCAGGCCCGCATCGATGCCGGACTGCCCAAGGAACTGGACCTTCACAGCCTGCGCCACTCCTACGTCACCCATCTGATCGAGTTCGACTACCCCGAACGGTTCGTCTCCGAACAGGTCGGCCACGCCTACGCTGCGACGACCGCGATCTACACCGGTGTCTCCGACGATTACCGAAACCGATTGCTGACCAAGGCGTTCCGGGCGCAGCATCCCGAACTCTGGGAGGAATGAGATGATCCGCAAGATGGGAATCACCTGGCACCTGCGGCTGAGGATGGCCGAGAAGGGTCTGTTCCAGACTTCCGACCTGGTCCCGAAGCTGGCCGAGCGCGGAATCCATCTCTCCCGCGAGCAGGTGTTCCGGCTGGTCACCCAGGACCCCCAACGACTGTCTATGGACACCCTCGCCGCGCTCTGCGACATCCTCGACTGCACCCCCAACGACTTGATCGAGATCAGTGCGGTCAACGCCGAAGTCCGCAAGACCGCCGACCAGAAGGCCGGCCCCAGACCCGAGTCCCGACCCACCACGATCCGGCGGCCGAAGCTGACATGACAGCCGGTGAACCAGCCGAGACGGCGCGGGCACGAATCATCGTAAGAGTCGCCGATTCGGTGGCGGACCTGGACTCTGAGACCGCTCGCCGAATGCTCGACGAGCTCGGCATACTGCGCACGCCCCGCAAATTGGCCGACTACCTGGGCCGGGTTCCCGACGCCTTGACCCATCCGGAAGTCCTGGCCCGCCCGAGCGCGGACGTTCCTCCCGGTCGATCCGGCTGGCCCATCACCTCATCGAGGCCGGCTATGACACGATCACCGTCCCCAGCTGCAACGGGTGCGGCAGGCCGACAAAGGATCTGACATGCCGGACCTCGGCCGGACGGGTCTGCATGCGCTGCTACAAACGAGATCCGCGCTCGCACGAGGAATGCGGCCACTGCGGGCGACTGCGCACGGTTTATGGCCGATCTACCGATGGCACCGCCCGATGCCAGGCCTGCATCGCGAAGCCGCTGCACGAATGCTCACATTGCGGAACCACGGCTCCGGCGCACAGCCGCACCGACGATGGCATGGCCGTTTGCCAGCGGTGCTATCGCACGCCGAAACGCACCTGCGGCCGATGCGGACGGCTCGGAACCGTCTCGCGCCGCGCCACAGAAACCGAACCCGACATCTGCGCTACCTGTGTCGCTATGGCCGATCGCGCGGTCGCTGAGTGCACTGTTTGCGGACACACCCGCCACTGCTCCCGGATCCGCAACAACCCGATCTGCTACGGGTGTCGAACCACGCCCGAGCACCGCTGCGGAATCTGCTCCCGGACCCAACGCGCACAGGCTATCTGGCCTCTCGGACCGGTTTGTCGCACCTGCTACGAGCGAGCCCGGAGCAACCCCGAGCCATGCCACCAATGCCACCAACGTCGCGTTCTGGTCGGCCGCGACAGCGAGGCGGCACCGATCTGTGGTCCCTGCGCCGGGATCGAACTGACCTACTCCTGCCGCCGCTGCGGCGCCAGCGGGGACCGCTACAGCGACCAGCAGTGCGCTCGATGCGTTCTCACCGAACGCATCGATGCGCTACTTTCCGCGCCCGGCGATTCGATCCCCGCGCATCTCGAACCTGTCAGGGAGGCGCTGCTCGGTGTCGAGGATCCACGAAGCATGCTCTTCTGGCTGCGGCGCAGCCGCACACCGGCGCTGCTCGCCGCACTGGCCGCCACCGGCGAGCCGATCACCCACGACACCCTCGACGCCTCAGCCCCCACTCCGGCGCGGGCCTACGTCCGCGAACTGCTCATCACCGGCGGCATACTACCGCCTCGCAACGAATTCTTGGAGTCCCTACCCGCCTGGGCCAACACCCTGCTGGCAGGGGCCCCGACCCAACACCGCCAGAACCTTTCCCCCTTCATGCATTGGTTCCTGCTGCGGCGCGCTCGTCGGCGCGGCAGTACCTCGCGCGGCTCTGCGGCGTTCGTGCGCTCGCGCCTACGCCGGGCCGCCGAACTACTCGCCTGGATCGACAAGCACCAGCTCACCCTCAGCACACTCACCCAGGGCGAGTTCGAGCGATGGCTCTCCGAAGGCACCACCACCCGAGTCAACATCGACGCCTTCATCAGCTGGGCAGGGGCCCGAGGCCTGATCACCGATATCGCTTTGCCCCGGAAAGCCCGACACGGGCCACTCGGGGCTCTCGACGATGAGGAACGCCGCAATCAACTGCACCGCTGCCTCAACGACGCCGCGCTTTCCCTACCACTGCGTGTTGCCGGGGCGCTGATTCTGTTGTTCGGCCTCGAAGCCACCCGCGTCACGCACCTCACCCGCGGCGACGTGCGCGACGACGGCAACCGGGTCCGCCTCGCGATCGACGACCACCAGATCGACCTTCCACCGAAACTGGCGAACCTCGTCCGCGAATTGCGCGACGCCCCTGCAACCCCGTCGTTGATGAACCGCGCAGTCGGTGGATCTGCCTGGCTATTTCCTGGCCGTTATCCCTCACGCCCGATCGACAAATCGAGGTTCAGCAAAGTTCTCACCGCCCACGGCATCACAGCCAGGGACGGCCGCAACAGCGCCCGCTACGCACTCGCCAGCCAGCTGCCGGCCGCGATCCTCGCCGATCTGACGGGCACCAACATCAAGACCGCGGTCGAGTGGACACGATGGTCCAAACGCAGTTGGTTCGACTACATCGCGATCCGAGCCCGCGACCAGACGAACACCGCACAGGTCGAATAGCTGCCTGCCGCCAGTCGGGCCGGTCCCGCACTGCGGGCACCAAAACGGGTCGGGCCAGGCTGCTATAGGCGAGGCCCCACTCGCGGGTTGGCAGACCGTTACCGCTACAGCCCGCCTGTTGCCGAAAACGCCGACCGGGCACAGATCCGGGCGGGACCCGCAATGGCCCCCGTCGGTGGCGGCCAACGCTGTCGATCCGGTGACGGGGCGCGCGTCTGTCGTATCGGTGCGCGGCCGAGGTGTTCGAGGAGGCCACCGCTGGGTTTCGACCGTGGGCCCTACGTTGCCTCAGCTGCGGCATTCCCGGCTCCCCACACCGCGGAGGACGGGGCCGGGTCAGCGGGGGGAATCGGCGGGTTCGGCCGCGGTGTCGGCGTGGACGGTTTTGGTGCCCCAGCCGACGTGGGCTTCGCTGCGCATGCGGTCGATCATGTGGGGGTAGTGCAGTTCGAACGCGGGTCGTTCGGATCGGATGCGGGGTATGTCGTAGAAGTTGTGTCGTGGTGGTGGGCAGGTGGTGGCCCATTCCAGGGAGTTGCCGTGGCCCCATGGGTCGTCGACGGCCACGACCTCGCCGTATCGGTAGCTTTTGAACACGTTCCATACGAATGTCGTCATCGACGCACCGAGGAGGAACGATCCGATGGTGGAGATGGTGTTGAGGGTGGTGAATCCGTCGGTGGGCAGGTAGTCGGCGTAGCGGCGGGGCATGCCTTCGCTGCCGAGCCAGTGCTGGACCAGGAAGGTGGCGTGGAAGCCGATGAAGGTGGTCCAGAAGTGGAGTTTGCCGAGGCGTTCGTCGAGGAATCGGCCGGTCATCTTGGGGAACCAGAAGTAGATGCCGGCGAAGGTGGCGAACACGATGGTGCCGAAGAGCACGTAGTGGAAGTGGGCGACGACGAAGTAGCTGTCGTGGACGTGGAAGTCCAGCGGTGGGCTGGCCAGGATCACTCCGGACAGGCCGCCGAACAGGAACGTGACGATGAAGCCCAGCGCCCACACCATCGGGGTTTCGAAGGTGAGCTGGCCTTTCCACATGGTGCCGATCCAGTTGAAGAACTTGACTCCGGTCGGGACCGCGATCAGAAACGACATCAGTGAGAAGTAGGGCAGCAGGACCGCGCCGGTGGCGTACATGTGGTGGGCCCATACCGCCATCGACAGCCCGGCGATGCCGAGGGTGGCGTAGATCAGGGTGGTGTAGCCGAAGATGGGTTTGCGGCTGAACACGGGCAGGATTTCGCTGATGACGCCGAAGAACGGCAGCGCGACGATGTAGACCTCGGGGTGTCCGAAGAACCAGAACAGGTGCTGCCACAGGATCGCCCCGCCGGTGGCGGGGTCGAAGATGTGGCCGCCGAGGTGGCGGTCGAAGGCGATGCCGAGCAGCCCGGCGGTGAGCACGGGAAACGCCAGAAGCACCAGCACGCTGGTGACCAGTATGTTCCAGGTGAAGATCGGCATCCGGAACATGGTCATGCCCGGGCAGCGCAGGCATACCACGGTGGTAACCATGTTGACCGCGCCGAGGATAGTGCCCAATCCCGAGACCACCAGCCCCATTACCCACAGGTCCGCGCCCACGCCCGGGGAATGCACGATATCGGACAGCGGCTGGTAGGCAGTCCATCCGAAATCGGCGGCCCCGCCGGGGGTGAGGAACCCCGAGACCGCCATCGTCGCGCCGAACAGGAACAGCCAGTAGCTCAAGGCGTTCAGGCGGGGGAAGGCCACGTCGGGGGCGCCGATCTGCAAGGGCAGGATCGCGTTGGCGAACCCGAACACCGTCGGGGTCGCATAGAACAGCAGCATGATCGTGCCGTGCATGGTGAACAGCTGGTTGTACTGCTCGGGGGACAGGAACTGCATGCCCGGGCGGGCGAGTTCGCCGCGCATCAGCAGCGCCATCAGCCCGCCGATGAGGAAGAACGCTGTGGTGGTGACCAGGTACATGATCCCCAGCAGCTTGGGGTCGGTGGTGGTGAGGATCTTCCACACCGCTGAGCCCTTGGGTCCGCCTCGGGCTGGGAACGGGCGAGAGGCTTCGACCGATGGAGCCTGTTGAGCTGGGACCTGCACCATTTCCACTCCTCACCCGTGACCGGACCGAACCCCAACGGCGATACCCGCTCGATGAGCGCTCAAACGATGGTGCGCTCTTTTACCGGAAATCTGGGGAAGGCTCGGCGCCGCCGGTGTTTCCGAGTAGGACCTCGACCGGTGGTAGCGCGGTGGGTAGCCGTGCGCTGTCTTCGTCGCGGGAGCCGCGGCGCTGGCCGCGCGGGCGGCGCCGACGGCGCCGAAGCAGCAAGGGACGGCGTTTCTCGCGGGGTGGGCGGTCGTTGGCGATCAACACCGCCATCCACGACAACGGCAGTGTCACCCCCATGATCGCCGCGGCCACCCAGCCGGGACCACCAGCGGCGTACACGGCGGTGGCCAACAGCAACGACGGCACCCGACACGCCATCAGGACCACGTACTTGCGGACCCGACGGCGATGCTGTTCGGGGTAGGACAAGCCCGCGGCGGTGATCAACGCCGCCTGCCGCTCGTCCCCGTCGGCCCCAGAGCCCGGCGCAGACCGTTTCATGCGCAGGCCTTACCCGCCTGCGCCATACCGAATCACCGCGCGAATGTCGGATCCGCAGTGAGCGCATTGCTGACTGTATCGTCGGGCCGGATGCGATGTCGGTGACCGGCGCCTGGCCGAGCTGTTCCTGCGCGATCACGGCGGGCGAAGCAGATGCCGGTACGCATTGCCACCGATGTCGACGGGTGGGGGCCGGGAACTGTTTTAGGCGAGCAGGCGCGGGCATTTCGCAACAGGTCGTGTTGGGGCGATCGGATCGTGCAGTCCCGAGTGGCGAACTGTCTTGTCACAGGGGGCGGAAAGGGGCTTTGGTGGTGTCGAGCACAGTGGTCTCGCTCCTGGCGGCGAGTGGGGAGGGGCCGCCGGGCTTGTTGCCCGCTCGCCAGCAGATGGCGTTCTCGTTGGGCTGGCATATTGTGCTGGCCTGTTTTGGCGTCGCCTTTCCCGCCATGATCTATGTAGTGCATCGGCGTGGCCTGACTCGTGAGGATTCCGTCGCGCTGGGGCTGGCCAAAAGGTGGGCGACGGTCTCGGCGATCCTGTTCGCGATCGGTGCTGTTTCGGGGACGGTGCTCAGTTTCGAAATGGGGCTGTTGTGGCCGGGGCTCATGGGTCGCTACGGCGATGTTCTCGGTCTGCCGTTCGCCTTGGAGGGCCTGTCGTTCTTCATCGAGGCGATATTCCTCGGGATCTATCTGTACGGGTGGGGCCGGATGCCGCCGCGTCGGCATCTCGCGATGCTCATCCCGATGGGCGTGGCCGGTGTGGTCGGCACTTTCTGTGTGGTCAGCGTCAACGCCTGGATGAACAACCCGACCGGTTTCCGGATCGTCAACGGTGAGGTCACCGACGTCGATCCATGGCGAGCGATGTTCAACGACGGGGCTGTTCTGCAATTCGCCCACATGTGGGTCGGGGCTTTCATGGTGGTCGGCTTCGTCGTCTCGGGCGTGTACGCGGCCGGAATGCTGCGAGGCCGCCACGATGCCCACCACCGGCTGGGCTTCACAGTTCCCTTCGTCTTCGCGACCGTCGCCGCACTGATGCAACCCGTCATCGGGCACATTCTCGGAATGCGCGTGCACGATTCGCAACCGGCGAAATTGGCCGCGTTCGAACTGGCCACCACGACCGAAAGCCCAGCTCCTTTGCGTCTGGGCGGAGTGCTGGTGGACGGCGAGGTCCGCTGGGCGCTCGACATCCCACGTCTGGGTTCGATCATCGCCCGCAATTCCTTGACCGCGCCGGTGCCCGGTCTGGACTCGGTCCCGGTGCAAGACCGCCCGCCAGTCAACATCACCCACCTGGCGTTCCAGACCATGGTCGGCATCGGGACCCTGCTGGTGCTCGGGGTGGTGGTGTTCTGGCTGATGCGGTGGCGGCGCCGCGATCTGCTGGGCAACCGGTGGTTCTTGCGCTTCGCTGTCGTCGCGGGGCCGCTGGCGGTGCTCGCGCTCGAATGCGGCTGGATCGCCACCGAAGTCGGCAGGCAACCATGGACCGTGTGGCAGGTCCTGCGCACCGAAGACGCCGCGAGCACGAGCACGGGGCTGTGGTGGAGCTTCACCGGTGTGCTGCTGGTCTACCTCGGTATGACGGTGGGTGCCGTCGTCGTGTTGCGTTCGATGACGCGGCGCTGGCGCGCAGGCGCCGAATCGATTGCGGCTCCTTACGGTCCCGGTGACTCGCCTGTCGACCAGGCGCAACGGGAACACGACTCCGGAGGGCGGTGACCGATGGACCTGTCGGATGTCGTGGCGACCGCGATGTTCACCGGAGTGGTGTTGTATGCGCTGTTCGCCGGCGCGGACTTCGGCTCGGGTTTCTGGGACCTGACCGCGGGCGGGCCGACCCGTGGCGCTCGCCTTCGGGTGTTGATCGACCACAGCATCGGGCCTGTATGGGAAGCGAACCACGTGTGGCTCATCTACATCCTGGTCTTCCTGTGGACCGCCTATCCCACCGCGTTCGCGGCCATCATG
>NZ_BAFY01000319.1 GCF_000308555.1 Nocardia cyriacigeorgica NBRC 100375
TATGTCGCTGGCGGTGTCGACGAACGAAGGATGCTGGCGGTAGTCGGGCATAGCAATACGCTACCGGGGGAAGGCAATTGACATGCTAGATCTGACGGTCCGGCGCGGGCGTCTGATGGTGTGACCCATCACATCTTGGTTCTCTATCGACTGCGTGTACTTCCTGGAGCCGGGGCGCTGGTGGCCCGACTCAGGCCGGGACAGCTTTGCCCATGAGTGCCCTCAGCGATGCGTCGACCCAGCTCGGGAGACCCGCCAGGCTTGATCGATTCAGGCTTGTTGCTCTGTCCTGACCCGTGGGCCTTGAACACTGCTGCCCTTGCCACTCTGTTCTGTTGCTGATCAATAGCTGAAGTCGGATACGTCCGGAGCATCGCACACCCGACATGCTGACGGAAGCCTGCCGACGCATCCAACTATGTCCCAACAAATTACGCTGGCGCGGTGCTGAATCGAATGGGTGTTCGATCGCGATGAGTAGTGGAAAGTCGCTGAACCATCTGGCAGACCGCATTATTGCTGTTCAGTGCGTAGCCAACAGTTGTCAGCTGTAGTCGCTGGCTCTCGCATCGAGAAGGTCAGGGGTTCGATTCCCCTTAGCTCCACCAAAGGCGGCGCATGCTTATGGAAAGCATGCGCCGTTTTTTGGTTCCGCGTGTTTTGTGGGGGCGGAGCCCCCACGCCCCACCCGGCGGGCTTCGCCCCCGGACCCCCTCTCGGGTTTGCCCGTCCTGGGTTGTGCGCCGTTCGTTGGCTTCGTCGCCGGTCCCCTCTCGGGTGCGACCGTTCCGGGTCGGATGTCGTTCGCGGGCTTCGATCCGAGCCCTTTCGGTACCTCTTCTGCCGATTCGTTCAACCGAGTCTCGATCAGTTCGCCGAATGTGGTGCGTCGGCGACTACTTGATCGACGGTGGCTGCGGCGAAAGCCAGCTTCGCTTCGGCCACGATCATGCGTACCGCCACGATTCGGGAGTCGGTGAGCTCGATGGCGATGACGGCGGCGAGCCGGTCGCTGTCGAAGGCGAGGATCGAGGGCTCGCCGTTGACCATTGCGGTGTCGAGGGTGACGCGGGAAGTCTCGGGGCGGCGGCTCATGCCGATCAGATAGCGAAGGACACGGTCGCGGCCCAGGATCGGGCGGCGGGCTGCGATCGCGCCGCCGCCGTCGGTCCAGGCCACTACATCGTCGGCCAGCAGGCGGTGCAGGCTCGTCGCATCGCCGGAGGTGGCGGCGGCCAGGAATTCGGTGACTATCCGGCGGTGCCGGGAGTCGTCGGCGGCGAAGCGCTTTCGCCTGTCCGCCAGATGCGCGCGGGCACGGTGATACAGCTGGCGTGAGTGTGCGGCATCGATATCGAGAATGCCGGCTATCTCGGCATGCGAGTGGCCGAAAGCCGCACGCAGGACGAAGACGGCCCGCTCGGTCGGGGTGAGCTGTTCCAGCAGCAGCATGAACGCCATGGACACCGACTCGCGTTGCTCCACCGTCTCCAGCGGACCGAGCACACCGGTCTCGGTGAGCACCGGTTCGGGCAGCCACGGGCCGGGATAGGTTTCGCGGCGGGAACGTGCGGAGGTGAGCTGGTTGAGGCACAGATTCGTGACCACCTTGGACAGCCAGGCACCGGGTGTCTCAACCCAGTCGGCGTCGTGCCAGCTCAGGTAGGCGCTCTGCACTATGTCCTGGGCGTCCGTAGCGGAGCCCAGCAGGCGATAGGCCAGACCGAACAGGCGTGGCCGATGCTCCTCGAAGACCGACGCTCGGCGGGCGTCGGCGGTTTTCGGCGAATCCATTGCTTGCGACATTATTCGAGCCAGCCGCTGAGAGCTGCGCCACAGTCACCTCGACCTGTCACATTCCGGGGCTGTGCCCGGTTCTGAACCGATGAACGCATACCGTCCGCGAGGAAGTGAGGTCAGGATGAGCACCGTGCTGGTCACCGGTGGCACCGGAAAACTGGGCCGGGCCGTGGTCGAACGATTGAAGGACCGGGAGCGCGAGGTTCGAGTGCTGAGCCGCACCCCCGGAGCAGGGCGTACGGTCGGGGATCTGCGCACCGGAGCCGGGCTCGAGGAGGCCGTCGCGGGAATGGATGTGGTCGTGCACTGCGCCACCACCTACGGCCGCGGTGACGTGGTGGCGGCCCAGCGACTCGTCGACGCGATCAGCCGAACCGGGGGCGCGCCGCATCTGGTGAATATCTCGATTGCCGGTGTGGACCGGATCCCGTTGCCCTACTACCGCGCCAAACTCGCCGCGGAGGAGGTGATCTCCGGGAGCGGGCTGCCCTGGACGAACCTGCGCGCCACCCAGTTCCACGATCTGCTGGCCACCATATTCGATGTGCAGCGGTGGTCGCCGGTCACCTTCGCTCCCGCCGGGCTCCGATTCCAGCCCATCGAAATCGGCACGGTCGCGGACCACCTGGCCGAGCTGGCCGTCCACACACCCGTCGGCCGCGCACCGGATCTGGGCGGGCCGCGGATCCACAGCCTGCGAGAGCTCGCCGAGATCCACCGCTCGGTCGTGCAACGGCGACGGCCGATTCTCTCGCCGCGACTGCCGGGCAAGATCGCGCGCGGCTATGCGGAGGGGTGGAATCTCGTACCCGACAATCCCCGAGGCACGATCACGTTCGAAGGATTCCTGCGAGAGCGGGCGTCCCGGTGACGGGCGCGCGGGGCCGGGTGGCGCGCGGGGGACTGCTGTTCTTCGCCGTCGTCTCCACCGTCCTGGGAGTCGTGATCCTGGCCGCGCCCGAATGGTTCTTTTCCCTTTCCTGGGTCAATCTCGGCATGCCGTACAACCCGCACCTGTTGCTCGACTACGGCGCGATGAATCTGGCGCTTGCCATTCCCCTCGCGGCATCGGCCCTGGCCGCGAGCCCGCTGGCCGTGCGCAGCGGACTGGGCTCGTACGCGGTGTGGTCGGCCGCGCATCTCGTGATTCACCTGCGCTACGGTGCGCATCTCGCGGCCCACACTTCCAGCGCGAACGCGAACCTTCTGCTCGTGGTTCTTGCTGCCGGGGCGGTGATCTCGCTGACGCTGTTCCTGATCTCGCTCGGCCGTCCGGGACAGCAGCCGTCACCTACCGTCGGATATCCCTGAGCGCACCTCGCCGGGGCTGTTGGGAACAGGGCTGGCCAGGTGTTTCCGTAGGCTGGTACGGGTGCGGGTCGCGAATATCACCTGTGGGTCCGGCGGGGGTTGGGAGTTTGCGGGGCCGGCGGCCGCTGCGCCCTCGGGAGCCGCGGTCATCGGTTACCGCGATGTGAGTGGGGTCGGGCTGGACTTGCGTGTCGCGGCGACGACGGCGGTTGCCGTGGTGATCGAGTTCGGCGGGGGCGGGCTGACGGTGGACGATGCCGCGGGGCGGCAGACTGTGGGCGGGCTCGTCGTCGGCCTTCCTATGGCAGCCATGCGTATTCGAAGTGGACAGGCCGAGTGCGTGGAGATCCGCATGTCGCCGATCCGGGCGCACTCGCTGCTGGGAACTGCCGCAACCGACCTGGGCCGCGGCGCGGTCTCGGTGGATGAGCTATGGGGACACGGGGTGCGGCGGCTGCGCGAGCAACTCGCCGACGCCGGAACCTGGGAAGAACGGTTCGCGCTTACGTCCTCGTTTCTCGCCGATCGCGACAGGCCGACGCGGACACCGGATCCCGAAGTGGTCGCTGCCTGGCATCGGATACTCGGCTCCGGCGGCCAGGTGAAGGTCGGCGAGCTGGCCGAGTCGCTCGGATGGAGCCGTAAACGGTTGTGGGCGCGGTTCGAATCGCAGATCGGGTCTACCCCGAAGCGGGCGGCGATGGTGGTGCGGTTCCGGCGCGCGGTCGCGGGTTTGCTGGCGGGCAGGCCCGCCGCCGACGTCGCGGCGGTATGCGGATACACCGATCAGGCGCATCTGTGCCGGGACATGGCGATCTTCGCCGACCGGACACCAGGAGCCCTGCACACCGGCGACCTGCCGCCCATCGCACAGCAGCGGTACCGGGCCTGGGGAACATTTTTCCAATCTCCGGGGTGACCGGTCGTTCGATAGTGGTGTTCCTCGAGTGCGGCCGCGAGCCGGACGCACCTCGAGCTCACCCATTGATCGACGACGAGAGGACACGTGTCGTGACCGACACCCTCGCCCACGCGAAGCTAGGCGAACACAGCACCGGAGAGTTGTCAGCGGGGACGAAACTGCTGCTGGCGGGCGGCGTCATCGGGCCGCTGCTCAATATTGTTGTCATTCACGTGCTCGGGGCCATACGACCCGACTACAACCCCTGGGTCGTGCCCGACAGCAACCTCGAATTGGGGCCCGGCGGGTGGATGCAGATCACCAACTACATCGTCACCGGGACGCTGCTGCTCGCTTTCGCCGTCGGGGCGAGGCGGGTGATCCGTACCGGCCGTGGGTCCACCTGGGGCCCCATCCTGCTCGGCATCTATGGCTTCACCTTCTTCGCTATCGGACCCATCCTTCCTGATCCCTCGCTCGGTTACCCGCCCGGTGAGCCGGAAGTGCTCACGGTGCACGGCGCCGTCCACTCCCTCCTCGGCTTGGTCCAGTTCACTTCGCTGCCTGCGGCGTGCTTCGTGCTGGCCCGGCGCGGCCAACTCGGAAACCGGGGCTGGCACTGGTATTCGGTCGCCACCGGCCTGCTGGTACCCATCTCGTATGTCGTATTCGTCCTCATCGCCAAGTTGGCCGAGGGCGGGCCGGCAGGGCTCGTCGAACGGATCGGGATCGTCCTCGCCGGAATGTGGGTGGTCATGTTGGCGCTGCGCCTGATGCGCGGGCCAGGTCCACACGTGCCGGTCTGACAGGGCTGAAGCCAATCCCGGTCCCACCGAGGCATCGTCAGGCGAGCGCTCACACAGAGCGCTCGCCCTCTGGTTCGTGCGGGCTAGCGGTCGGGCCGGTACTCGAATGCCCATGGTGATCCCCACCAGGAATCGAACAAGGGCAGATGAGCACCGTTACGGGTGATCATGGCTTCGACTGCAAGCCGCGCGGTATCGCCGGTGGTGCTGAACATCATCACCGACTTGGCGAGGTGGATATTCCGGTCCATTTCGGCCTCGTTGATCAGGTACTCAGCGGTGAATTGTGCGGTCGAGCTACCGTTCTGAGCCGGGCTACACGATCCGATGATGAGCGGCCGGTACTCGTCCTGCGCGAGCAGATTTATGAACTGAGCGTTATTGGTGAGCACACGGGCGTACTCCTCACCCCCGACGAACACGTCCTGCCACGCATCACCGACGCGAACCTGAAGCGAGTAGAAATCCGCGGTGGCGTGCGTGATTACGATGAAGGGTGCTTTCCCGGTCGCACGTAGTTCCCGTTGCCACACTGCGGGCTCGGGCGACGCGATGGCGTACCTGAACGGCGGCCCGCCGGGTAGCTGGTACGCGGTGTAGATGTGCTCGAAGTCCCGGTAGGGCCGGCTGGCCCAGTGCGCGAACGCGTCGTCGCGGTCGTGGCTCGACGGCAGGAACACCACATCGTCGTGCCCGTGCTCGTTGCGCAGGGTTACCGTGCGCACATCATTCGGGTCGATCTCGATATCGTGTCCGGTCGAAAGATCGACGCCGATGATGGGAAGCTGTGCTCCCCGCCCCGGTGGGAGTGGCGTCGGCTCACCGGGCATCTCCGGCCGCGCGGTCATCACCGGCGGAGGAACTACATCGGGGGTCGATCGCGTGTCGGCAGGAGCACCCGAATGCGGCCGGGCGACGGAACCGGGCTGGGCATCGGCAGATTCGATGCTGATGACACGTCGGTCCAATGCTGCGAGGACCGCCGGAATCCGCCCGTGCACACCGAGTTTGTCGAATACCCGTGCCAACCGGTCCTGGACGGTGCTGCGGGAGACGCGCAGGTGCTCGGCGACCTGGGCGTTCGACATGCCGCGAGCCAGCAGGGTCAGCGTCTCCACCTCGTCACTGGTGAAATACCCGGCCGACGGGGATACGACGTCACGCTCGCCGACATGCAGCAACTCCTGCTGCCAGGCGCGGACGACAGAGCCCATCGTGCTGTCCGTCCCGAGTTTCGCGGCAATCGCATCGAGGCGAGAACGCAGCGTACTTCGCGACATATAGTGCTGGGCGCGGATCTCGGCCAAGGAGTGCCCGTCGGCCAAGAGCGTGAGGATGGCGATGTCCTCGGCGTCGAGGTCGCGCCGCCCGGGTCGGGCGAGTTCGGTGGAGTCCGCGCGAGTCTGCGGCTCGTCGCCTGCCCTGGCGCCGGGAAGCGGGGACGTGCGCTGCGCTTGTCGCGCGTATTCGCGCAGTGTCTGCTGCCGTGACGTCGCCGCCTCGACCGTGTCCTGGGAATGGCTGATGTCCATGGCCAGCACTTCGTCCGGGAACGCTTGGATCATCGCCGCTTGCTCGTCGGCGTTCAGCTGGGTGTTCCACCATCCGGCGAGGTCGGTGTCCGGTGGGCGGGCGGTGGGGGTGGTCAGCCAATCGGGGGTCGCGCCGGGGCCTAGTTTTGCCAGGGCGCGGGTCCACAGGAGGCGCTGGTCGGCGAGGAACATGTCGACGGAGAAGGTGGTTCCGATGAGGCGTCGCACGGCGTGGGCGAGATTGTTCTCCTCTGGCCCGAAGACCAGCTCCCGGAAGACATTTCCGACCTCGCGTCCGAGCCCGTGCGCGGCGATCACCGGTTCGATCTGGCGGCGGAAGGCGATCGGGGCGAATACATCACTGATCAGATACGACGAGTACTGACCGGAATAGACCCCGAACCCGCCCATATCCCCGTACAGGTGCCGGAACCACTGCGACGGGTACAGGTGGCCGATCTCGGGAAAATAGATGCCTGCCCTGACGAGAGCCGCCATGTCGAAATCCTTGACGAGTGCGACGGCGTCGGAACCATGCGGGACCTGATCCGGGGTCAGCGTGCTCCAGGCCAGATCGATATAGGCGCCGGACAGCCGGAAAATGGTGGCTGTGCCTCGGTAGGCGGTCCGCCACTCCTCGAACCGAGCCAGCATCTCCGGTGGCATCCGCCGGTCGGGGTTCTCGTGGTGCACCGCGAACCTCGCGAGGACCTCCGGGTGCTGCCAGAATTGCTCGAACATCTTGGCCACGAACTCGAGCCACCCGAACACGATGTGTCGGTTGGCCGCCTCGAAGGTGCCTTCGCCCAGGCTGAAATGCAGTTCGTGACCGAACTCGTGAAACAGCGCCTTGACCTCGTGCGGCGTCAGTAGCGTCGGCGTGCCCGGCGGCGGCTTCACGAGGTTGAGGTGCACACCGATCAAAGGATTCTGTCCGGTGAAGTTCAGTCGAATCGGGTCGGTCCACTCACCGGAATTCTTCCCTTCGCGGGCGTACGGGTCGAAATAGACCTTCGTGATGTGTTTTCCGTTCGCGTCGGTGACAGCGAATACTCGAACGTCTTCGTGCCACACCGGTGGTTTGCTGTCGCCCGACAGCTCGGTGAAGGACAGGTCCAGAAGCAGATTCGCCAGGTGGAACACGCCGTCGACGAGGACCCGATCGAGCACGAAGTATTCACGCATCTGCTGCTCGTCGAGGCCGATCATGGTGCCGAGCGCGACGTCGATGGCCCGGAATCTGGTCCAGGGGTGGATTTCGGCGGCGCCGATGGCTTGGGCGAGCCGGGGAAGTTCGATCCTGGCCGCGTCGGACGCCGCGGAGGCGATCTGGCCCAGGATCGCTTGGATCTCCTCGACCGATTCGAAGATGCCGCCGGCGGTGACGTAGTCGGCATGGTGGGCGTACCCGGTCAGTTGCGCGCGGCGAGCTGCCATTTCCGCTTGGGCGATCACATTCGCCGAATTGTCGTAGGCGCCGCCGATGGCCAGGCTCGAGACGGCCTCGTACAGTCGACGGCTCAGCTCCGGGTCGTTCAGATAGGAAAGGTAGGGATACCAGACCCCACTGGCCGCGGGGGGCTTGGGCAGCAGATAACCCGCGGATTCGCCGGCACGGTCGCGCGCGGCCGCGATCTGGTCGTCGTTGAGGCCGTCGAGCTGCTCGACGGTATCGACCCGGAATTCGAACGCCTCGATCGCCTTCTGCTGGTTGTCCTTGTACTCGGTGCGCAGTTTCGGCAGTGCCGAGTTGATCTCGGCCAACTCGCGCCGGTCCTGATCGGAGGTCAGGTACGCACCGGCACGAACGAAATCCTGATACTTCCACTCGACATATCCGCGTTCTCGCTCGGTCAGCCCGAGTTCGCCGCGGTGCTCGTACACATGCTTGAAGATCGCGGCCAAGGCAGGGTCGGTCAGCACGCGATTCTGGTGGGCCTGTTGCATATCGGCAATCATCGGCTCGAACTGCGCGGTCGCCTCGTCCCGATCCACCGCTGCCTTCTCGCTGAACAGTTGTTTCACCGCACCGAGTGCACGCCCCGATTCGGCGAACGGGCGCAGCGCGTTCTCGGCTGTCCACGGCCCGCGGTTCGCGGCGATCGTTTCGATGGCATTCCACTGTTGCTGTATCGCGTATTCGAATACCGGTGGGAAGTGCTCGGCCTTCATGCGGTCGAAGGCGGGATCGGTATGCGGCTCGAGGGCAGAGGCGAACACCGGATTCTCGACGATGGCATCGAGTTCCACGACCGGCCTCGGCGGTTCCACCGGCTCAGTCGGTGCACTGGTGATGCTCTCGATGAAGGGTACGTGTGCGGTGCCGTTGGGATGGCGGTGGCGGACCGTCTCCTTTACATGGTCGATGTATTGCTGGTACTCGGGCAACGCCCGGTGATGAAGATAGGAGCCGAGATCGCTGTGACCGGCGAGCAGTTCGCTGACTGTGGCGGCGAATCGGCGGAGTGTCCGGTTCTCGACAGAGTTCCTCGGGATGTCGTGAATTCCGGCGTCGAGTGCTTGCCGGAGGATCTGCGGCGCCGACTCCGACGGCGCGGCCAGCATGTTCGATGCTGTTGCGGCGAACCATCGACCGACCTGCTCGGCGGCGGACAATTCACGGTGCGCATAACCCTCGACCAGTTCGGCCGCTGCACGGACCTGGAAGGGCGCCACGACATCGTCCATCAGGTAGCCATAGAAGGTCCGGGACGCGATCTCGGGTAGCAGCACATCGGCGTAATACCTGGTTCGCAGGTAGTCCTCGGTCCCGTTGGCATACATCCGGCAGCCGGGGTATTGGAGGGTGTAGACCCCGTCGCGCGGGATCGGTGCGAACCGTTCCTTCTCGGCCGCCGACAGCACGGTCATCGTCAGGGCGATATCACGGGTGAGCAGGGGGCGCGCTCCCACGAGGGAGATGTACGCGTACTGCGGAATCTCATCGAGCGACAGGGCACGGGCAACTTCGCCGATGACGCTGGGCCGATCCGGCGAGCCGGGCTGCAGCGTCGTCATCTTCCAGGTCGGAAGTATCTCACCCGGCGCTCGGGGGCGATCCTGCACGATCAACAGTGGGCCAGGGCCAGTGTTGGGCATTCCGAGCAGCTTTTCCGCTTCCAACGCAGCCAGCGCGAATGCGCCGAGCGCACCCAATCTCGCGCCGTTCCCGGCGAGCCAGTCGAGCTCCCATGCCATTTGGTGAGCAGTGTTGAAGAACTCCGCACCGGTCGGTTCGCCCGGATCGTTGGCGGGGCGGTCGGCGATATATCCGAAACCGGGATACCGCACCAGTGCGGCCTCGATATCCGTGCTGTCGTGACCAGAGCCCGAGATCGATGGACGCTGCGCATCCTCGGGCTGACGGGCGACTTGTTCGGATCCGGTGCCTCGGCGGCCGTGATCGGGTGTCGACGGTGGTGCGCCCGGTTCGGCCTTGGCGGCATCGGGGCGGGCCGTCGGGTCGTGTCCCCGAGACGCGCCGCCGCCGTCATGGTCGAATTCCGCGAGCCGCTCGACGGCACGCTGCCCCCGCCGGCGCGCTGGTCCCCGGTCCCAGGGGGTCCGACCTCCACCGTCGAGCGGGACATCGGGGTTCGGGACGCGCGAGGTCCCGATGGGCACCGTGGTGTCGGCTACCTCCGGGGCGACTTCTGTGGGTGCGAACGGAATTCGCAGTTCGTTCTCGTCGATCGGTTGCGCGCGAGAGGAGTCGGCAGATTGTGGCGTACGTTGCTCGGGTGCGTCCGATGCGTGGCTCGTCGCCTCGGCCCGCTCTGCTCGTACCCGGTCGACGGTAGTGCGAACCAGGGTGATGAGCTCGCGGCGCGTCATCATCGGATAGGTACGCCCGGTGACGTCGAACGCGCGAATCATCGCCAGTTGCAGGTTGCTGGCGAACATCCACGCCTGCGAGTCGTCCAACTCGCCGGCGATCTGTAGCCGGACCATTCGCAGCAGGTCAACAGAGGATCGCCAGATATCGAGCAGTGCCCAGAACGGGTACTCCACTCCGGTGACTTCCTCGGGAACAGCCCCGGCCGCGGTCCCGTTCCGGTGGGTGGCGATGATGCCGTCGAGGCGCTGTGGTCCCGGACCGGCGAGCTGAAAATCTACGACGGTGACGTTCCCGTTGCGGTCGATCAGGACGTTACTCGGCTTGACGTCCATATGTAGCGGCACCCACGGCTCCGGAAGGAGCGTGCCCAGTCCATCTTCCAGACCTTCGGTCAGCCGCTGACCGAAACCGAGTGCAATGCTCGCCGCGCGGAACTCCGGAGAAGAGCGTTGTGCCTCTTGGAAAACCTCCTCGTAATGCTGGGCATGCATCCGGATGAATCCGGTCATATCGCCGGACCGCGGATACTCCGGCGGAACAGGTGGGAATATTTCCAGCGGTAGGCTGTGGAAATTCCGGAGAACGGCATTCACTTTTTCGCGGATACCGATGTCATGGAAGTCGGACAGCGGAACCCCCGCGTAACGGTCGATGCGGAATCCGTCACCGTTGAACAGGATGTGCGGCAGGCCCGCCATCCTCCCCGCAGCAGCC
The DNA here is from genome assembly GCF_000308555.1 of Nocardia cyriacigeorgica NBRC 100375. Lineage (GTDB taxonomy): Bacteria > Actinomycetota > Actinomycetes > Mycobacteriales > Mycobacteriaceae > Nocardia > Nocardia cyriacigeorgica. Next base: position 10,903 of record NZ_BAFY01000319.1, read on the forward strand.
GCGATCACGGCGGCCTCGTCCTTCCAGACCACGAGATCCAACGCGTTGTCCGGGCGTGCCATCGTCCGGATCGCGAAGCCGAGTCCCACGTGGACGTCATGTGAGCCGCCCGCTCGGCGCGGGAAGTGCTCCATCGCGAAATCCCGCAGCGCCTCGGCGAGTTCAGCAGACATGTGCACCCCGGAATCGTCGGGCGCTCCGAGGAAGTGATACTCGCCCGCCGGCAGCAGCTCGCTGAGCAAGGGCGATTCGCGCAAGGCGCGCATCGCTGCCTCGTCGAGAAGTTCGCTGACCTCCGTGATGGTCGCCAACTGCTCGGCAGGCGCCACGACGAACTCCTCGTCGGGGTCGGAGACTACGTAGATTTCCTCGTCGTCGGAATCTGTGATGGCCTCGGTGACGGTATCGGTTCGCTGCTGTGCGTGGGCGGGTGCGGGTACTTCCCGTGACCCTCGAGCCCATGGCGTGGAGCCATTCGCGGTCGCAGAGGAGCCCGAGCGCTCGGATGCTGGTCGTCTTGCCGACTGTTGGTGACCGGCGGTTTCGCCCGCGCCGAAGCGCCGCATGTCAGCGGGCACTTCAGCGCCGGAATCGAAGTCGCTGCCGCGCGCTTCATGGCGCAGGTCGAGGATGGCCCAGGTGATCTTGCCGCCGTCTCGCGGTTCGGTGCCCACCCGGATCGCGCGGTCGGGAGCGAGAAGGTCCTGCACCCGCCATGCGGAGTCGCCTCGGGGGGCGTCGGCTCGATCGCCCACGGTGACGTGGAATTCCAGACCATGTTGGCCAACGGTGATCTGGCCGGTGAGCATCGCCTCGTCGCCGGTAGCTGTCACGAGGTGGTGCACGAGTTCGAGGGTGAGCATGGCCGCGGCCGGGCGCGCGTCCGCGCGGATCGCCGCGGCGGGCACGTCGGCGAACACTCGGTCGATCAGTTCGAGTGTCCGGCCATAGGCTTGCTCTGTATCGATGCCGGCCGGGAAGTGGTGTGCTGCGCGAACAGTTCCGTCGGGCCCGTCGAACGGGTTCTGGACATCGGCGGGGAGAAAGTGCTCGGCTGCTGGTGGTTCGACCGGCGCGGGGCGGGCGATGCTCAGTTCGGTACTTGCATGGGTCGAAGGGCGGTAGATGATCTCGTAATCGGTACTGTCTTGGTACCCGGCATGGTTGTTCGTGATCGACAGGGACAGCACACCCGATCGCGATATCTGCACGGCGAAGGTTCTGTTCCTGCCCCACGAGTCGACCGTCAGCTGCACGATCGACTCCGCCAGCGCCGCGAGTTCACTGATCTCGCGCTCGGTGCCGTAACCGTGCTCGTGCATGAACTCGCGCACGATCTGTCCGGCCTCGCTCACCGCCTCCCGGCTCGGAACGATGTCGAGCTGCCGGTAGTGCACGTCCTCATCGACTCTGAAGAAATACGGTGCGAACCGTGCCTCCCAGTCCGCAGCTTCACGGGCCCGGCCGACCACATCATCGATGCGCGCGAACTCCGCCACGATGCGGCGTCGCCCCTGCGGCATCTCGGCGCGCCAAGCGCCGGCCATGCGGTCGAGGGCGCGCGCGACATCGGGCGGCAACTTGCTGTCGCCATCGTTCTCGACCACAAACCGCACGCCATCGTGCGGCAGCGGCTGGACGATTGCACTGATATTGGGCCCGTTCGTCCAGTTCAGCGCATCGGCGGCGACGGTGGCCATAGTCGCCGCCACTGCGTCACGCCGCTCACCCAGCCACGACGGGGCAGCAGTGTCGAGGGCATCCCGAATCCGCGCGAACAGATCGTTGTCGGCGAATAACCACAAGGCCTTCGGCTTCGGCTGAGGGGTGCTCTCCGATTCCGGTTGGGTAGTCGCGGGATCGCCGTGGTCGCCTGGCGATCCGGGAACGTTCGAATCACTGCCGGGCGGATGGTGATAGAAGATAGACGGATCGAGGCCGTCCCGGCCGACTACCCGAGTGGAAGCTCCGCCGTTGTACGGCCGCGCGCGATCGGGGTTCCCGGAAGTGGTTCGGTTCCACGGGCTCGACGAGGATCTGTCGGCTCGCATCGTGCTTGATGCAGTGGAGGAATCGGGAGAAGGCTGAGGCTCAGGATCTTCTCCTTCCGACCTCGGTCGAGGGAATGCAGCCCGGAATCTCTCCAGGGCTTCAGCACCGATCTGGTCGACCAGATCGGACGGTATCGTCAGGATCCGGGCCACGGTGTCGCTGGACATGCCACCGACATGCAGAAGCAGCACGACTGCCTCTGCCAAATCCGGTTCCGGTAGATCCGACAAAGCATTGCGCATCTTCTCCCGCACCTCAGCGGGCAGTTCGATCCCTAAGGATTCCACGACCGGGCTCGGGATCTCGCGGTGCCGTTCTGATGTGGTGCTGTTCGGAGGCGGCGGCGAATCTTCTCTCAGTCCGAAGATCCTCCGGGCCTCGGTGGCTTCGTCACGAGTTATCCCTAACGCCTCGCTGATTTCCTCGGCGTCAGGTGGCGTCGCTGTTTCGTTCGTGCGCTGGTGTATATAGCTTCCGACCTTGGTGAGAAGCTTGCGTGTACGCGCATCTGGGTAGCGAACTTCGAAGTAGCTCCTGCGCATGGCGTTACGGGCGGCGGACCAGGCCGCAGAAGTGAAGTTCCCTGGCGGCACGAAGTTCCGGGTCGCCATGATGATCGCCTCGTGGCCGATTTGAATCAGGTCGCTACGTTCGTAACCACGAATTTCCCATCGGCGCGCCTCGACCTCGGCGATGTATAGGTAGTCTTCGACGATCTGGCGTCGGAGCGTCTTTTCTTCGGACGATCCGGGACGGGTTGCGATCAAGTCCCAGAACTTCTGATCCTGTCCCGGATCTCCTCCCTTGGATTCGGTGGGAGAGTAAAAGCGCCGCAACGCAGCTACCAGGATGTCGTTAGGCAGGTCCAGAGCATCTCGGATCTGCCGGAGGGTTACCACCCGGGGTTTGCTGCGTTGCTCTGTTTCGATCGAGGCAGCAATAGGCTTGCCCGTTCGCCTGCTGAAATCTGCTTTGGTCAATCGGTAATACAGGCGGATTGCACGGATGAAGTCCTGTATCGAATCATGGTCTCGGGGATCGGGAACAGTCTCACCATCGGGGCTCATTCGATAACCGAATCCCCAACGTTCCGCGAGATCGTTCCAGGGGCCGGCGCGGTGTAGGATTCTGTCGTAGATCTCCAGCATGCGTAGTTCTTCGACCGATGTCAGATCTTCTGCGAGCCGCCTGACCGTCGAGCGTGTCACTCCGAGTACTGCAGCGGTGGTGGAGATGTCGTATCCGTTCAGCAGGCGGAAGGCGGGCAGGTACTCGCCCAGTGAACGGGTCGCGCCAATTTTCGGGAAGGCGACGTGCGCCTTCGCTTCCTCGCGGAAGTGGTCGGCGTGTTCGCTGCCGTAGTATTTGTTCACGGCGGCAGCGAGGGAATCGGTCGGTACCTGATACTCCTGCCTGATTTTCAGGAGTATCTCGGTTCCCGGCTGACGGACCCCTGTCTCATAGTGTGCGATCTCGGCCTTTGTTCGGTCGATCGGTGATCCGAATTCCTCTTGGCTCATTCGGTGGTAGAGGCGTATGGCTTTGATGAAGTCGTGCATGGAGTCGTAGTCCGTGCACACCGGTAAGCTCTCATCGCCGGCAGCCATGCGGTAGGTGTATCCCCATGCCGTCGCTAGATCGTTCCAGGGGCCGGCCCGGTGCAGCGACCGGTCGTATATCTTCAGCAAGAAGAGCGATGTGGCGGTGTCTGAAGTTCCGGTCTCGTGGTTGGTAATCGTTTGCAGAGTGGTTCCGAGGGCGCGGGCGGCCTCTGACTTCGTGTAGCCGTTAGCTCGGCGAAATTCCTTCAGATATTCGCTGAAATCTCCAGCAATCCGATATTCGGGGAACATCGGCGATTCCACCGACGGGCGAGTTTTCTCGGCCATGGCCGAGTAGCGGTCGGCAAGCTCTGGTGAACGGAACTTTTCCAAAGCTCTATGGAGCGTTGCGGGAGGCAATTCGAGCGCCTCGCCGAGCTGAACGAAGAAATCAAAACTCGGCGTATGACCGGGAGTTTCCGACCGTAGGATCGTACCGTAGGAGATGCCGGTCAGCGTTGAAAATTCTTCCTGAGTTCTTCTGTGGAAGAGGCGCAATGCTTTGACGTATGCGGCGAGAGTTGTGTGATCGTCCGGCTCCGGTACGGTTTCACCGTTGCGGTTCATCCGGTAGTCGGACCCCCACCTTTCGGCTAATTCGTTCCAGGTGACGGCCTGGTGCAGAACACGATCATATGCTCTTAGCATCAAGAGGTCGTTGAGGTTCGTTCCTATTCCATTTTCGTGCCTCTTGATCGTTGGCTCTGGTATCCCGAACAGCTGGGCCGCTGCGGGCCTGCTGAGACCGTTCGCTTCTCGGAAGACGCGGCTGTATTCCCCGAAGCTCGCGGTGGACTGAATGCTCGGGAATGTCATAGGACCCTGGGCATGCGGACTCGGATCGACAGGCGGAGAGTCAGGGCGACGGTTACTCGTTTCACCTTCGCCGGCTGCCGGTTCGAAAGCGGTCTGGCGCCCTGTGCTGGTGTTCCCCCACGGGGTCGGATGTCGATGGGTGGCTTTCGTGTCAGCGGAGGCAGGCGACTCGAAAGCGGCTTCTCGCGGTGGTGTCGCTTCCTCGGGTTCGTTCGGCACAGTGGCGACGGCGAGCACGATGCCGTCGCGGGCGATCCATCGTCCGTCGATGGTCTGCACCGGTGCGCCGAAGAAGGTCGTGGCTGCGTTCTGGGGCAGGTGTGCCCGGAATGAACCTGCGTTCCAATCGATCACGGTCTGGATGAGACGTTCGTTGCGCAGGAGTTCCGGGGTCAGCGGCTCGAGAGCTTCGGCGACCGCGTCTTTCACGGCCCGGAACAACCGGTCCAGATGGACCCCGTCCCGCACGAGGTTTTCGTCGCCGGCCTGCCGTATCCACGCCCATTCCTCGTCACTGACGAACGGGCTCGGCTCGAGCACATCCCGTTCGTGCCGGAACGGTCGGTTCTCCGAGACGCCGATACCGATCGCGCGAAAGTCCGCGGTACGAGCCACGGCCGCCGCGGCGTAATTGGCGGGCATCATCATCGCGGGCATGGTGATCGACCCGACCATGCCTGGTGGCCATGGCAATGGCTCTGGATAGGCGGGCCGTACGTCGGCCTCGAATCCGGGTGCGTCTTGTGCCGAGAAACCCAGACGGTGCAGGGCCACACGCCCGGCCATGAATCCGGGATCCGAACCGCCGAGACGTTCAACGGTTGTCTCGCCGAGCATTTCCTCGGCTCTGACTCCATCCGGAAGCAACCGGAAGATCATCGACTCCTCGAAGCTGAGCCACGTCGACCTGCGGTCGTCGAGGACGACGACGCCGGCGTCGTCTGCCCGATACCGTGCCGCCAGGTCAGAAGCGCTCGATGCCTCGGGATTGTTGTCGATGACCTCGATGGTGACCGTGCGCTGCCCATACGTCGTGCCGGTGGTGTGCGCGCTGACAGTGACCTGTCCGCTGCTGGCCGCAAACGACTGCTCGACCAGCTCGGTGATCGCCGATCGCAGTGTGGCGAGGTGTTCGGCGCTACGCCAGCGGCGCAGTTCGAGCCATTCGGCGATCGCGTCGCCCGCGTGCATCGCGGCATGTTCGGCGTCGGCGTCGCTGAGGCGAGGCCCCTGCTCGCCGAGCGGGCCGACATTCACTTCGAAGCGCGGACGCCCGGTCCGGCGGCCGGGATGCACTGCCGATGCCTGCTCGTCCGGGCCGGGGCGCAGCAGCTGATCGACCCATGCGGCGTCATTCGGGCCGACCCGCAGGTGCCAGAGCGGGCCGTTACCGCTGCCGGACAGTCCGACGCGGCTCACCAGAGTCGTCGGGTCGAATGCCAGCAGCAGGACCTCGTATCCGGGATCAGCGCGTCGCTCGGCTTCTACCAGTCCGTCCCACAGGCGGAGCGCATACGTCAACTTCAGGCGCTCGGTATCGCCGAGTGCCGATTCCGGGAGCGAGGACAAGCTCTGTACCAGCAGTTTCAAGGAACGCTCGGCCGCAGCCGCGGACACTTCTCTGGGGAACACATCCCGCACGCTCATCTCGAGCGGATAGACCGTGACCATCGCGCTCTTCTCGTCAGCGGTCAGCCGGTACCACCACTCACCGATTTCCCACGCTGCCGACCGTCGGCTCTGCGCGTCATCGGGGCGGGTCACCCATGCGGCGGTCGCGTCAGGTGCGGCCCTCCGCAGCGCCTGACGCGCCAACTCGAGATCGGTAGGTGTCGGCAGGGCGACCGGGCCGGGACGGGCCGATCGACGTCTGCCGGGGTCGGGAAAATCGTTGAAGCGGTTGAAAACCGCCGGGTTCCGGCCAGGCCTCGTGAACGGCGCGTTCCTGCCGACGAGCCGATAGTCCTCCCGAGCGAACGGATTGAACTCGGGGCCGGGGTCATCGCCTTCCGACTGCCAGGGCGTGCGGCGGCGACCTGGTGCGTCGGCCGGTATGGGCGCTGCCCGCCCGGAACGGCGATTCCAGGGGCTCGGGGAAGCAGACCGGTCGGCCGGAGCGGGAGAGGGGGCGGAGTCCCCCTCGGGGTGGGGTGCTGTCGCATCGATGTCGGTAAGGTCATCGTCCGCGCTCCGGAGCGCCGGAGCAGGCTCGCGTTCGGGTCGCCCACTTTCTCCGAGGACTTCGGCGTTGGTGTCGACCTCGTCGATCGTGGCGGGATGTACCGCGCCCGCGCCGGCCGCAGTAGGTGTCCGTTGTGCGAGGCCGCCGATCTCTCCCGCGGCCTCCGGCCGCAGGTCCAATGCTGCCCACGTGATAGTGCCGCCGCCCCATGGCGTGGTTCCCGAACGCGTCGGGGGATTCGCGGTCCACAGCTCGTCGGTCGGTGCGGCTGCGCCGCCGGCGGGATGGCGGTCGGCGAGCGCTACCCGGAATTCCAGGCCGTGCGAGCCCATTGTCACCATGGCGGTGAGCAACACCTCACCACCGCGGTCCGCCACCAGGCTTTCGACTAGACCGTCGGTCACGGACATCGCCATCGCCCTGGCGTCAGGGCGGATGAGATCGCTGGGAACAGAGTCGAATACCTGGTCGACGAAGTATGCGAACTCCAGCGAATCATCGGCGGCAGTGAACAAACGTTCGGCCTGCGCGAAAGAGTCGCTGCCGTCGAACAAATCGCTCGCGTTCGCGATCGGATCACCGCCGGCCGACAGGTGTAGCCGGACCAGCCAGCTATTGCCGTAGAACGCCAGCGCGGCGGGCGATTGCGGCGCCCAGCCGGCCGTGCGCTGGAACAGCTCGTCGATCCGTTCGGTGCGGTGAGGCCCTTTCGCGGTCAAGGTCAATACCTTGCTGCCGGCTGCTCCGGATACCTCCACTGCCAACTGCCACGGACCATCGTTTCCTGCTCTTGCCGAGAAATTCGACAACTGGTGCGCCAGTACGGTTTCGGCGGCCTCGATCTCGGCGGGATCGGTCCACCCGTGCTGTGTCATCGCATCGCGCACCGTTCGCTGGATTTCAGCGGTGACAGCCTGGATATCTGCGTCGTGCGTAAGGTGGATTTCTGGCGGTGGCGCTTCCGATGTTCGGTACATCACCTCGTGCTGGATCACCCTGCCGACGTCGGCGTGATCGCGCGAGATCGCCATGTGCACCAGACCGGACCGGGTGATCTCTGCGGTGAACACCGTGTTCTCCTGCCAGGAGTACACGGCGTTCTGCACGAGATTCTGAGCCAGGTTCATCACTTCGACCGCGTCGTGATGCCCGCCGTGACCGGACAGCAGATCACGAGCCACCTCACGGGCGTTCAGGACACTGCGCCGTTGGGGAAGTACCTCCGATGTTCGTGAGTCCACGACGGGGTCATCGGTCACGGCCCTGGTAGCGGCCGTGACCAGTGAGTGGTCGATCCGCCGGAAATCGGCCACGACCCGCCGATGGGAAGCATCGGCATCGATCGACCACGAAGTGGTTCCGTGTTCCAACGCCGCGACGAGTTCTGGGGGTGTGTCCGAACGTGTGCGGTACTCGACTGTCACACGCAAACCGAGCTCACCGCGCGGATCGGCCGACACCATGACCCGGGTACTGGCCGGGGCGTGAGCCACAACCTCTTGGACGATGCCGGCGACTTCGGAGCGAGTTATCGCCGGCCACCCGGGGGCTGCCCCCTCGATCGTTGCCGCCAGTCGTTCGACCAGATCCGGGTCCTCGAGCGACACGCGCGCGGATGTCGGCCGGGGCCGGTCCGGATCGTCGTGGTAGACCGGCCCGGAAGCGTCATCGTCTTCCGCGTAGCCGGGGCGACCTGCCGGCAACGGTTCGTCCTGCCAGGGCTCTGTGGCCAGAAGGAGAATCTGATGCGGTTCGGCCTCGATCATTCTCACCGACACGTCGCTGTGGGACCCGGTGAGGGCGGTCACGAGTTGGCCGGCGCCACGTCGTGCCGCTGTGACGAGTTCGTCGCGCAGCCCCTCGGCAACCTGATCCGCGACCGGATTCGTGCTCGGCCCCAGCTCGGGGACTTCGCGATCGGTCAAGGCAGCGACGAGGTCATCGGCCGTATTGGAGCCGTCGCCGAACACGACCCACGCGGTATACCCTGCTCCGTCCGGTCGGTACTCGATTCCGTGGGCGTGGCCGTATATCGGTGCCAGGTTCGGCCGCGATTGCGCCCACAGCCGAGGCGATTGGGTGTAGGCGGATAGGAATAGGGCCTCGGCCAGAGCCAGACGTTCGATAACACGTCGAGCGCGTCGAGTTGTACCGTCCACACTGCCCGCGCGGCCCTCGATCCCGAACTCCGCGAACGCCTGGCGCGCATGCTCATACATCGATCCGAGGAACACCGGCGCACCGTTCGCGCCGTACACGTGGCCTTCGATAGCGACCGCCTCGCCGTCGCCCGCATTCGACAACCAGGTCACCACCACGACACCCTCGGCCAGTGGCTGGTTTCGGACGTTGTTCGCGATCTCATCGATCAGCAGCAGCAACATGTCATCGCGCATATCCGGCCAGTTGGTGCCTCCGTCGAACAGGTCGCCGACCAGATCGCGAACCTGCTCACGAACTTCTTCCGCGGAGCTGTCCTGCCTGATTTCCAGAAGGCGGACCACGGCTTGCCCGACCGGTCGCTCGTCCAGAGCCAGGTCATCGGCGAACACCGTCGGTGTAGCGTCGTCCGCCTCACTTGCCTGGGTCGCCGCGACCGGTGGTTCGGTCGGAGCCGATTCGGAGGCCGAGCGTGCGGCGGGCACTCCGGAGGTGTCGTTCCATCCGTCGTGCGGCCGGTCTTGCGGATGATGGAAGCCGAGCCAGGGCTGCTGGCGATCGAAGGTCGTGGTGGATGCGGCGTCAGCGGTGGTCTGCGCGGCGCGGGGCTCGGAGAGCGGGTAGCCGAGTTCACTGGCCACCCGGCGGATCAACGCGGCATCCGCGGCGCTGGGACCGGGGAGCCCGCGCACGGCGAGCGAGACGGTGCTCCGCGACTTTCCGGTCAGCGTGGCGATGGTTTTCTGGGTGACCGGGCGGCTGCGGTCGACGCCTGACAGGCCCACCGGCAGGCCGGGATCGGTCTGGACGACGAACTGGGCCGGGTCGACGGCAAGGAATCCTTCGAGAGCCTCGAGGAACTGCTCGAATTGCTCTGTTTCGCCGGTCCTTTCATGGATCGACCGCAGCTCACTCAATTCGTCGTTGCCCCAGTCCGCCACTGGTTCCTGCCGCAGTTCGCGCAGACCCAGCATGGTGGCCAGCTCGCGGTTGAGCGCTTCGACCGCCCGTGTTCGATCCGCCACCGTGCCCGGGTTGTTCCCGCGCACGGTGGATTCGGCGATCGTGTGATGCAGCGCGATCAGCTCCCCGAACCACCCCCGGATTCCGGGGAGATCCCCCGTAGCCAGCGCGCGCGTCCAATCGGCGTCATCGAACAGCCGCAGCTCCATCGTGACGGTGCGCAAGGCTTCCCGCACCCGTCCATGCGTTACCTCATCGAGTTCGACACCGACCGAGTGCGCGAGTGCCTGGCGCGCAGCCAGCGCCTCGGGACTCGGTGTGCTGTCTTGCAACGCGTCATCGGATGCGGCCCGACGCTCGGGAAACTCGTTGTAGCGGTTGAAGACGGCCGGGTCTCGGCCGTCAGGGCCGGACAGCCGCGCAGGCTTGCCGATCAGCCTGTGACGTTCGGGGGCGAACGGATTGAAATCGGCATCGGGGCGATAACCGACCTCGGGGCCGGGTGTCGAGGACTTAGTGGGTGTTTCGCCGCCGTGGGTGGGTCGATCAACGGCGATACCGCGCGATTCGAGGTACGGGCCGACGTCCGGATCGTCGCCCAGGTACCCCTCGACGATCGAACGCAGGCCGATCTCTTCGTGCCGGAAGATCGTTTCACGCATCCAGTCGCCGACAGCGCGGGTGAACCCATCCTGCTCGATTCGCTGCTCGGTCGTTCTGGCGACGATCTTGGCGAGTATCTCGGCGACGGGGTACGCGTACATGACACCGCCGTAGGACGAGCCGATGATGTGGCCGAAATGTTGCAGGGGATGGCTGTCGAGGACATACGGCAGACCGAGTCCGTGTCGGGCCAGTTCGGCATCCTCGAGATCGCGGATCAGCGTCGCGAGGTCCGTGCCCGGCGGGATGTTCACGAGATTGCGGACCAGCGCCTCGAGGTCCGTTCCTGCCGGGATGTCTTCGGGACTACGGACCAGCGCCCGCAGCTCGGTCGCTGCCGGCGTGAGGCCGTGCGGTGTGCTCATGTGCCACAGCAGATCGAGACGTGTGTAGGCGAAGTTGCGGGCGGTACCCACGCCGCGGCGAGATTGCTTGGTTGCCAGCAGCGCCTCTATCATCTGCGGCGGCATCGGCTCGCCGGTTTCGTAATGCCTGGCGTACTTGCCGATGACCTCCGGACGCGACCAGAACATTTCCATCACCTGGGCCGGGAACTCGGCCCAACTGCGTGGTTTGTGGCTGCCGAGCAGCTCTCGCACGCCGTCACCGACAGTGATGTTCACGCCGTGCCCGAACTCGTGGAAAATGGTGACGACGTTGTCCGGGATCAGTTTTTCCGGTTCGCCGGCTTCCGGTTTGACGAAGTGGGTGGTGACGACGCATACGGGGAGTTGCCCGGTCGGCACGAACTTGTTGATGATTCCCTGCGTCGATGCCCCGCCCCGCTTCCCTGGTCTTGCGAACGGGTCGTGCAGAATCAGCCCGAGTTTATTCCCTCTTTCATCGGTGACCTCATAGGAGCGGACATCCGGATGGAACGTCGGGATATCAGGGCGTTCGGTGAAAGTCAGGCCGAAGAATTCCTTCGCGAAGGCGAAGAACCCGTCCTCGAGTACCTGATGCAGGATCAGGTAGTCCTGTGCCTTATTGCTGATCTGCGCGATCTCGGCGTCGACATTGGCGAGAGCCAGGCGGCGGGCGTAGGGCGCGTCCCACGATTCCAGCTGCTCCACGCCGAGCAGCTCGGCACCTTCTGCCAATTCCTCCTTCGCTGCGGCAACTATCGACGGGAGGAGCTTGCTCAACAGCGCAAACCACTGTTGCGGACTGACGGGCTCGTCTTCCGTCGCGAACGTGGCGTGATCGGGATAGCCGAGCAGGTTGGCGCGTTCGGCGCGCAGCAACATCACCTCGACCGCGATCTGAGTGTTGTCATGGGGTCCGCCCCGGCCGATTTCGGTCGCCGCCCGCTCCAGCCGCTCGCGCAGAGCTCGGTCGTCCAGCGTCGTGATCAGTGGTTGATAGTTACCGGAAGCGGCGGGGGTGAGCTCGATGACGTAGCCATCGGTAAAACCCCGCTTTACAGCCGCGGACTTCGCATCGTCGATCTGCGACTGCGACATGCCGGACAGGCTGTCGAGATCGGTGACGTACAGGGCCGCCGCCTCTGTAGCCGCCGATACGTTGGTGTCGTACTCATTGATCAGTTCGGCGATCCGTTTGTCGATCGTCCTGAGCAGCTCCTGTTTTCCGGGCGGTAGGTCGATGCCGGTTCGGCGGAAATCCTGGTATAGGCGTTCCAGATGTTCTGCGGTAGCAGCATCGAGATCCAGTTCACCACGCTGATGCTGCTCATGAAGTGCCTTGACCCGTTCGAAGAACGATGTGTTGGTGAAGATGTCACTGCGAAGACCGGACCCCATCGCCGAGATTTCCGGAATGATCTCGTCGATTCCGGGGAACCGTTCGGGATCCTTCAGGTTGTTGGCGATGACATGGACCGCATTGACGACGCGATCGAGCAGCTTTCCCGCAGCAGCGAATCGGTCCAGCGTGTTGGCGATGTTCGCAGGTTCTCGGTCGTTCGAGATCTCGTCTATCTCCGCGAGGAATTCCGCGATCGCGGTTCGCATAGCAGGTATCAGGTGCTCGGATTCGAGCAGATCCCAGCGCACCATCCCGTAGGCATCGACGTTCTGGTCCGCGGCGATCAGCGGGTTCGAGCTGTCGGCGAGCGGTTCAGGTGCGTCGGTCGAGGGGCCCTCGGGAAGCGAAACGGGCTGGGCGCCTGTATCTTCCGCATCGACGTGGTCGGGCCGGTCGGTTGGTTCGGACGCGTCGCTGTCGGTAGCAAGGGCGCGCCACGGCGAATTCGAGACGGCGACAGACGGATCGGCTGTGGCGTGGTTACCGACGGCGGGATCCGGCGCGTGTTCCGATTCGGGAACGAAAGTCCCGTCGAATGGCGCTTCGCGCGCGAGCTGAGCCAGGTGGGCCCTGATCTGTGTGAACCATGCGCGGTGGCCGTGTCGCTCGAATACTTCCTGCTCGTCGTACAGGCGGTTCCAGAGATCGACGATATCAACTCGTGGGGTGCCGGAGGGGATCCATGCCGAGGCCCGCTCGAGCTCGTCGGCGAAGCGTTGCTGCCAGTCATCGAACGACTCGGCGCGGGCGGATTCAGCGCCAGGCTTCACCTCCGGAGACAGCGCCACGCTGCCTTTTCGCAGGGCATCTTTGATCTTGTTCGCGAGCTGCTTCGGGTTCGCGGCGTGCCAGCCATCGAAATATCGGGCGATCACGACGTCTGTGCCGAAGCCACCTTCTGGTTGTGCGACCTCCACCCCGCCGCGGCCGTCGGGCGCCATCGGGATATCGATCTTCAGCCGGCCGACTTTGATCTCTTGACTCGTCTCCGCACGCGGTCGCCCGGCCAGAGGTTCGCGCCACTGCGTGGATGCGGAGATCTCGCGGTTGAGGAACCTCCGCGCCACCTCGCGCGAGCTGAACAGTTCATCGGCGACGGTGGCGGTATCGCGGACGAGAGCAACTGTCTCGCCGGATGCGCGTCCGCCGGCGGCAGTGAGCCGAGCGGCGATGTCGCCGACCTTCGTTGCCGGGGTTATCGCGCCGACGGGTTTCATCCATGTGTCGAAGCCAGGCGCGCCGGGAAGCAGATTCGCGCTGCGATAGGTGAGATACATCAGCAGGAAGGTCGAGCTCATCTCGGCCGCGTCCAGAGGTCTTTCCGGTCCGACACGCTCGGTCGAGATGAGGTAGGCACTGCCCTGCGAACTCGGGCCCACATGCGCATGGAAGATGTCGAACGGCGACTCCGGCGTCAGCGCGCGGGTGAGCTCGGGGTACTCCCCGCCCCGCACGGCGACGGCCTCGAGCAAGGCCCGCCGATGCCTTCCCGACATGGCGACGATCCACAATTGCGCGGAACGGCCATCCACGGCCGGCTGGTATTTGACGTGGTCGGTGATCCATTGCCCGGGCTGGGACGGGAAGAGCTGTTGCGCGCGCCTGGCCACCTCGTCGTCGAGTACCCGGGTGGCCTGCTGGTGTTCGGCGAGCACCGTGCCGAGACGAATGACGTCGGCCGCGCGCCGCAAGATGTCGCCGCGCTGTTTGTCGGCCAGCCAGAACCGTTCCGCCAGCGGCTGAAGTGGATCGTCGGCCAGTCGAGCGGGATCGCCGAAGATGTCGAGCGGAAGGTCGGCGAGTACCGCGGGGTCGACGTGCATATCGGCGGCGAGGTCGACCCAATCGCGTTCGGTCCCGCTGCGGATCGCCGCGAGTTCGGCAGCGTTCGGAGTCAGCTGTCGCGACTGGTCGATATTCAGTCCGGCGGCCAGCGCGTCGCGTTCGCGGGCCAGGCTTTCGATCCTGGGTTCGACGAGATCGAAGTCGAGCATCACCTCGCCGCGGCTACGGTCGAAGTCGTCGAACGGTACCGCGAGCTCCGCGCGGTCATCGCGGATGCCGGCCGCCTCCGCGAGTGCGCGGTGCTGATCGAGTATCTCGGAGAGGCGGGACAGCGCCGTTTCGTGCTGCCGCAACGAATAGAGGGTGCTTTCGATTTGTCGCAGCGCCCAGATCCGGCGATCCAGCGTTATGTGCTCGACCTGCTCGGACGTCACCCCGAGCCGGGCGGCCACGTCCGCGCGGACGGCGGCTATGCGGGTCGCGATGGCGGCGATCGCTTCGCGGATCGGAACCATCGGTAGTTCGAGACCCGGCCCGGCCACCAGACCGAGTGCGTTGATCAGCTCGTCTCGCTCGCGCTCCAGGGCGTGGAGCTGTTGGTCGACAGGCTGTTCCGTCTCGGCACGCCGTGGTGCCGGATTGTCGGTGGTGACTTCCCATCCGGAGTCTGTCCACCGAATCCGCGCTTCGGGCCGCTGGTCAGCGCTTGCTCGCGGCGCGAGATCGGAGGCTCCCGGTTCAGTTCGGCGAGACGGTTCTGCAGCCCACGGAGTCGATGGGGGATGCGTTGCCGAAGGTTCGGCCTGGTCGCGCCCGGCGGGTGCGGGCGCATGGTGATCGAAGGAAGGGCTACCCCAATCCTGCCCGCCGCCGTCGGGATGGGTGTGGTTCAGGATGGCGGGGTTCAGGCCGAGTCCGCCGAGTACTTGCCGGTGACGTTTGTGGGGCTTGCGTTCCGGTGCGAGTGGGTTGAGGTCCGCGACGGGCTGGAACGCGAGATGCGGCCCCGGTGTCGGGCCTGGGCTTCCTCCGTTCCGTGGTGTGGAAGCTTCAATTGACGGTATGAGGATGCGCCCCTGCGCGGAGCCTTGCTGATCGACGGCAATTCCCGGCGAGGAAGCGGGTGTGCTCGCAGCAGCGGGCCGTTCGACCGGGATGCCGCGTTCTTCGAGGAACCCGCCGACATCCGGGGAATGACCGAGGAGTGAGTCGACGAACTCCCGCAGGCCGGTCTCATTGCGACCCAACACATTATCGATCAGCCAGTGTCCCGCCTCGTGCGAAATCCCATGCCGATCGATGAGCCGTTCGACAGTCGTCGCGGATATCTTGGCGAGGATCTCGGCTACGAGGTAGGCGTGCATCACACCGCCGTAATTGGAGCCGATGATATGCCCGTAGTGCTGGAGGGTATGACTGTCGGTGACATACGGCAGATCGAGCCCGCGCTCGGCCAGTACGGCCACCTCGAGTTCACGAATCTTTCTCTGCAGATCCGCTCCCGATGGCAACTCGTCCGGCCTGCTTTGGTACCACATCAAATCGAGGACGGTGTAGGCGAGGTTACGAGCCGTCGCGATTCCCTTGGTCGGTTGCCTGGGCGCCGGCGCGACAGCGGCTACATCTTCCGGAATGGTTGTGCCCGTGACGTTTTGCTCCGCATAACGCCGGAGTGCGGCGGGATCAGACGCGAACATCTCCGTCACGAGAGCCGGGAATTCGGCCCAACTGCGTGGCATACGCATGCCGAGCAACTCGTTGGCACCGGATCCGTGAATGATGTTGAAGGAATGCCCGTGCTCGTGGAAGAGGGTTTTGTGCTCGCTCTCCGTCAGCGCAGCAGGCTTTCCGGGTGGCGGTTTGGGGATGTTCAAGGTGACGATGCACACCGGAAGCTGCCCGGTCGGGACGAACTTGTCGACCAGAACGTGGGTCCACGCACCCCCGCGTTTCGTCGGCCTGGCGAAGGGGTCGAGCAAAACCAGCCCCGCCTTTTGTCCATCCTTTGCGGTGACATCGAACGTTCGGATATCCGGATGGAATACCGGAATATCGAATCGCTCGGTGTAGGTGAGCTCGAGCGGATTCTCGGCGACGAAGTGAACGAACTGAAGGCTGGATTCCAGTGTCCTGTCGAGCTTCGGATGGTTCCGGGCATCATCGGCGGGCCGTGCGGTTGTGTCGACGGTGGCGTCCAATGCCTCCTGAGCCTTTGTGGTGGCGTACGGAACATCCCAGGGTTCCAGCCTCTCCATGCCGAGTAGCTCGGCGCCTCGTTCCAGTTCTTCACGCGCCGCGGCGACCACCGGAGGGATGAGCTCATCGAGCAAGGCGAGCCACTGCTGCGGACTGACCGGCTCTTCCTCGGCGACGAATTCCGCGTGGTTCGGATAGCCCAACACCTCGGCGCGGACAGCGCGCAATCGCACCACCTCGAGGCCGATTTCACTGTTGTTGTGGGCTTCGCGGCTGCCGATTTCGGTGGACGCGCGATACAGGCGTTCCCGGAGTTCACGGTTGTCCAGCACATCGAGCAGCGGCTGGTTGTTTCCGGAAGAGGTGGGCGTCAGTTCGATGACGTAGCCGGTCAGGCCCCGCGACTCGGCGGCGAGCCTCGCGGCTTCGATCTGCGCGGCAGACATTCCGGACAGGTCGTCGTGATCGGTGACATGGATGGCAGCGTCCCGGTATGCCTCCAGCATGTTCTTGTTGTAGGCGCCGATCAGGTCGGCGATCTTGTCATCGAGCTCTTTGAGCAGCTGCTGTTTCTCGGGCGGCAGGTCGATGCCGGTGCGGCGGAAGTCCTGGTAGAGGCGTTGCAGATGTTCCTTGGTCGCCGGAGCGAGGGCCAGCTCGTCAATCTGTTCGTGGAGGGTCTTCACCCGTTCGAAGAAAGCCCTATTCGTGAAGATTTCCCGGATGAGATCGGATCTCATCGACCTGATCGTGGGGATGATCTCGTCGATGCCGGGGAACCGTTCGGGATCCTTGTGGTTGTCGGCGATGACCGCAACCGTCAGCACCACCCGATTGAGCAGCTTCCCTGCCGCGGCGAACCGGTCGAGAGTATTGGCGATCGTCGGCGGAGCGGGATCTGCGATAATCGCGGCGATCTCGGATTTGTACTCCGCGACCGCCGTCTCCATCGCGGGGATGATGTGTTCGGATTCGAGCAGATCCCAGCGCACCATCCCATAGGCATCAACGTTCTGGTCCGCGGTGAGGATGGGGTTCGAGGCCGACGGTTCGCCGGGCTGGGGGAGCTGGGCACCGGTGAGATCGCCGGCCCGCGCGGCGTCGAGGTCCTTGGCCATGCCCCTGGTGCCGGCCGCGAAGCCGGTGAACTGACCGTCGGTCCTCAGGAAGTAGACCCCGTGCGGTTCGCCCGATCGCGCGGAATCCGCCAGAGTCGTGATCGTCGATCGCATCTCGGTGGTGGCGTCACGGCCGACCTGCCCGTCGAGGTACCGGATGAAGCCGTGTTCGTTGACCACGTTCAGCACGTGGTTGCCGCCATCGGTCGTGCGGAAGGCGACCATGCCGCGGGCGAGGTGTCCTCCGCCCAACAGCTCGGTCTCGAGTTCGGCCAGACTTGTCACCGGCTGGAAAGTCGTCGCGTAATGCGCGTCGATGAACGGTGACCGGAATTGCCCGTCCTCGAAATAGATACCGGCCCAGGTCTCCAGCGGTGACGCCACGTAGTTGTGGCCGTCGATATTGCGGTCGGTGACCACGGCGCAATCGGCGCAGTTGTTGTATGCCGAATCGGCGCCGTTGTCAGCCGCCCGCGGAGCCAGCGGGTTCACCGCACGGACGATGTCAAGCAGCGGGTCCGCGCCGAGGTGGCGGCCGGAGTTCATGTCCAGGAAACGCTCGGCGAGCTCGACCAGTCGTGAAACGGGGTTAGGTGCGGAATCGGATGCGCGTGTTCGGGCACCGATATCGCGCAACTCCGCCAGCGGGTCCTCGTTCGACGGCGCATGCCACTGCGCATTCGACGTCTCCAGCTGGAGCATGTTGTGCAGCCAGTCCTCCAGGTGGCGCAGCCGGACATAAAATCGTTCTCGTTCTTCGGGCGTGATACCGCGCGCCAGCGCCTCTCGCAAGTCGCGGTCGTATCCGAGTCGCTGCGCGATCCACTCGCCGATTCGGCCGAGGGTGCCGTGTCCGATCGCGCGGTCCCGGGCCTCGGCATTCATCGACCGCCACTCCGCTTGGGCGAGTTCCAATGCGTGCCAGACCGATTCCCGCTCGCCCAGGAGTGCCGGTGCCACCCCGAGCAGTTCGGCGAATTCGGCTTGCGCTTGTTCGGCTTCGCTTCGCTGGATTTCGCTATCGAAACGGGCCTGCCATTCCGCGTCGGTCTCGTTGTTCGGCACCGGGTAGCGTCCGCCCGCTGCCAGGTCGGCGAGGCGCAGCCGCAGCACGTCCAGGTACGCATCCATCAAGCCCGGCCACGCGTCGTCGGTTTCGAGCAGTTCCATGGCGCGCGTCTGCAAGAGATACGCGGGGACGAGCAGTTTGTTCAGGTCGTCGAATCGATCGACCTGAACGAGCGCTTGCTGGTCATAGCGCTCGGTGAACTCCCGGCGCAGGTCATCGACGGCCTCGCGCCATTGCTGAGGACTGATGTCCTCGTTCTTCGCGAAGGGCACCTCGAACCGCTCGGCGAGGTCGTCGCGGAGCTTTTCGAGTTCCCCGATGACTTCGGAGAGGGTGAGGGCCGGCGGTCCCGCGTCGTCCTCGGCCTTGCCCAGTACCCCTTCGATCCGGGATACCACGTCCTCGAACCAGGAAATCCGGTTCAATCGCGCATAGTCGGATTCGAGGGCAGCGACTCGGCTCTGGATCTCGGCGAGTTCGGCACGTGGAAGGTTGTGCTCCAGGTACCTCGGTCCATCGCTGTGCCATTCGACGAACTGTGCGGAGAGCCCTTCGATCGGCCCCTCGTATTCAAACGAATTGCTGTGGTCGATGGGCACCAAACGGACATCCTGAACAACTCCGAGATTCGCGCCCTCGTACCGATCCCACGGTCGAATGAGGAGGTCACCGAGCCCGTTCCGCCTTCCGTCTGGGGTGTAACGGTAGGCACTCGCGCTGAGACGTCCGATCGGGTTGTGGATGACCGCCGGCACGTACTCGGTGAGGAGAAGGAGATCGCGCCGCACCATATCGGGCGTGTGCACACCGATAGCACGTAGTGTGCGAGTGGCGAGTTCTTCGGCGTCGGCGTGGTCGACGGTGCGTACCGTCTTCTCGACCGCGTGGAAGCCGTTGTTGTAGACGACCAGCACGACTCCCTCCGACATGGTGGAGTCGGTCGTCTTTACTTTGAGGACTCGTCGTTCGGCCTCGCCCGAATTCTCCGCTTCGGCCAGCTTTTCCGCAAAAGGCCGGTCGTCGGCGAGATCGTTCAGCCAGAGCCGGCCTTCATCGGTGATGTAATACTTGGCACCCCACAGTGGTTCGGGGTCGTCGCCCGGAATCGGCTTCACCGTCACGCGTCCGTCGTCCTCGACCCACACGTGCCGGTACTCGATCGGAATACCTCTCTCGGCCACCTCGCGCCGGAAATCGCTTTCGATCGTGTCGACCAGACGCATCTGTCCGAGCATCGGCGACGCGACCACCACGCGCCAGCCGCCGGCGGACTGCTCGTCCCGCACCAGCCCGATGCCCTCGTGCAGGATCTCCGCGCCCTCCGCCGCGAGTATCTGCCTCGCCACCAGGATCGGCAACGCGTCGCGGATTTCGTTCACATACCGATGCCAGCCTTCGATGTGCCGCCGCAGCGGAACGAACATCTCGTTGATCTTGGTGAACTCGCGATCTTCGGCGAGCACCCGAGCGATGACGCCGTCGATGACGAGCCTGCGCAGCGCCCCGTCCATCCGTGCGCGCCGCGTGTCCGTCATGATGCCGAGCAGCGCGTCGGCGATCTCCTCGGTGCTCTTTCCCAGCAAGTGGGTGGTGTCGATGCCGAGCCGCGTCGCCGGACGTAACGCTTCACGCACGGCTTCCTCGGCGTCGGCCCGAGCTCTGGCCAGTGAGCGGAGCGCGGGGGGTGGAACCACTGGATCATCTGATCGACCGGCCCCGCGGACAGCTCCGCCACCGTCGTT
>NZ_BAFY01000318.1 GCF_000308555.1 Nocardia cyriacigeorgica NBRC 100375
GGTCGTCACCTCCTGATCCGAGCGAGGAGACCGGATACGCGTCCGGCCCCTGGCAGACAGCCGGATTCACGAGGTCGGCACACCACTGCGTCGTCAGTGGTGCCGCAACCGAGTGAGCCCGGCTCCCGCCAGGGGCCGGCACGTCGATACCGTCAGCGGCCTTTCGGCGTCGCCACCAGGACGATGATCGCCATCGCCACCAGGATGAGGGCACCGACCGTCGTCGCGGCATGCATCCCGTCGACGAACGACTCGCGCGCGGCCTCGACGATCGCCGGCTGGTCGCCGTCGCGCGCGAGCGTCTCCCCCAGCGTCGATTCGAAGTTCCCGCCCGAGCGGAACACCACCGCGGCCAGCGAGCCGAGCAAGGCCAGACCCAGCGCATTGCCGAGTTCGAAGCTGGTCTCCGAGATCCCGACCGCCGACCCGGCGCGCTCCGGCGGCACGGACGACACCGCCACCTCCGACACCAGCGTGAAGGTGATGCCGTAGCCGATGCCTGCGATCGCGGATCCCGCGATGTACCACGCCAATCCGCCGTCCACGCCGACGCCGAGCAGCATCAGGTTGCCGATCGCCGCGGCGAACAACGCCACCGCGAAGGTGATCCGGACCCCGAATCGGTGCCCGACTGTCGCGCCAGTCATCGAGAAGATGAACACCGCGATGGCCATCGGAATCCCGAGCAGCGCGGCCACCAGTGGGTCGCGGCCGGTGACCGACTGCAAATAGATGCTGGCCAGATAGCTCATCGCGGCCAGCGACATCATCCCGGCCAGGCTGGAGCCGATCGCCACCGAGAACTGCCCGCGGCCGAACAGCCCCAGATCCAGCAGGGGCTCGTCGAGGTGGCGCTGCCTGCGCACGAACAACCTCAGCACGACCGCGCCGATCAGCCCGATCACCGCGGCCTCGGTATCCGGCCCGTGTTCGGCGGCGTGTTTGACCGCGTACACCAGCGGCAGGATGCCGCCGATGGACAACGCCACGCTCGGCAGGTCCAACGGGCCGAGCGAGGCCGCGCGATGCTCGGGCAGCAGCACCGGGGCGAGGGCGAGCAGGATCAGCAGCACCGGCACGTTGATCAGGAACACCGAACCCCACCAGAAGTGGTGCAGCAGCACGCCGCCGATGATCGGGCCCACCGCCGAGCCACCGGCGAAGAACGCCGTCCACACGCCGATCGCGGTGGCGCGCTGCTTGGCGTCGGCGAACAGCGTCGAGATCAGCGACAGGCTCGACGGCAGCAGGGTGGCGCCACCGATACCCATGAGCGCGCGCGCCGCGATGAGTACGCCGGCGCTCGGCGCGAAGGCCGCAAGGGCCGAGGCGATACCGAAGACGGTCGCGCCGGCCAGCAGGATGCGCCTGCGCCCGATCCGGTCGCCGAGGTTGCCCATCGTGATGAGCAGGCCCGCGATCAGGAACCCGTAGATATCGAGGATCCAGAGCTGTTCGGAGGCCGAGGGGTCAAGGTCGACGGTGAGCGTGGGCAACGCGAGGAACAGCACCGAGACGTCCATCGACACCAGCAGCACCGGCAACACCAGCACCCCGAGGCCGAGCCAGGCCCGCCGCGGGGCCACGCTCGAATCCGGGGCGGGCCGCACCGCCTCCACGTTCGTCATCCACCGATTCCTCTCGCTGACGCGTACGACGTACGCGTGAAGTCCGGGTACAGTGTACGCATCCTGGCCGGACATCGAAAGGCAGTCATGGGATGACCGAGCCGAAGCTCGCAAAAGCGGCCATCGTCGACGCCGCGATCGAACTCGCCGACAGCGACGGCCTCGAGGCACTGTCGATGCGCCGCATCGCCGACCGTCTCGGCGTCGGCGCGATGTCGCTGTACCGGCATGTCACCAACAAAGACGAGCTCATCGCGGCGATGACCGACGAGGTCGCGGCGCGCTACCCGTATCCGTCGACGGCCGAACGCGACTGGACCTGGCGCGACCGGGTCCGCATCGCCGCCGAGATCGACTGGAATCTCTACCAGCAGCATCCCTGGGTCCTGCTCACCTTCGCGGTGCCGCGCTACAGCTTCGGACCGAGCAGCATGGGATGCCTGGCGTGGCTGGTCGAAGGCTTCCGCGAACTGGATGTCAGCACCCATGAGGCGACCCAGATGGCCTTCGCGGTCTGGAACTACATCTCCGGCGCGACGCTGCCGCACATCAGTTCGGCCCTGCTGACCAGCAAAGGTCTCGACGCCGACGACGAGAACGGATTGCGCGCGCTGCTGGCGGGCCGTCCGCTGCATCCGGTGCCGCCGGCGCTGGCCGAGCTCGAGGGCGCCGACGACGGCCGTTTCGCGCAGGTGGATTTGCTGCAACTCGGGCTGGACGCACTCTGCGACGGGTTCGCCGCCAGGGCCGCCGCTCGGACCGGCGAGACGCCGACGGTGAAGGGTTGACGCGCTCGGATGTGGTCGTCTGCGGGCTGGGTCCGGCGGGGCGGGCACTCGCCCACCGCTGCCTCGCGCGTGGGCTCTCCGTCGCGGTGGTCGACCCGGCACCACTCCGTACCTGGACGTCCACTTATGCGGCATGGGCCGACGAACTCCCCACCTGGCTGGAACCCGGAGCGGTGGCAGCGTACATCGACCGGCCTGTCGCCTGGGGCGGCCGCGAACATCGCATAGACCGGCGCTACGCGGTACTCGATACCGCCTGTCTCCAGCAGTCTCTCGACCTCGCCGGCGCCGAAGTGCGCACCGATCGGGTGACCACCCTGACCGGGCGCACCGCGACCCTGGCGTCGGGAACGGTGCTACGCGCCGAGCGCGTGTTCGACGCCCGGGGCCTGGCCCGCTCACCCTCGCGCGCCGAGCAGACCGCCTTCGGCATCGTCGTCGACGCCCAACGCTGCGCAGGCGTCCAGCCCTTGTTCATGGACTGGCGCCTCGACAACGGCGCCCCCGCGCAGGCGCCGCGCTCGTTCCTGTACGCGGTGCCGCTGGGCGGGGGTGCCATGCTGCTCGAGGAAACCTGCCTGGCCGGTAGTCCGGCGCTCGATCAGCGGACTCTGGCCGAGCGGTTACACCGGCGGCTCCGAGCGCGCGGCATCGAGGTCGACGGCCGCGAACGCATCGAGCGCGTGCGCTTCCCCGTCACCGGCGCCAGGCCGGCCCGCACGCGTTTCGGCGCGGCCGGCGGATTCACTCATCAAGCCACCGGGTACAGCGTCGCCGCCGCACTCGCCGCCGCCGACGCCGTTGCCGCGGGTGGTTCGCCGGCACCGCCGTCTGCGCGCGTCGTGCACGGTTTGCGTGCGGCGGGCCTGCGCGCCCTGCTGCGCCTGCCACCACAGGATCTGCCCGTATTCTTCGACGCGTTCTTCGACCTACCGGCCCCGTTGCAGCGGGCGTACCTCTCCGGCCGCACCGACGTCGCGGGCACCGCCGCGGCCATGCGCACACTTTTCCTACACCTACCGGGACCGCTGCGCAGGCAGCTCGCGGCAGCGACACTCCGGTTACCGTTTGACGAGCGAGGTCGCCGAGATTCGTCCATGATGGGGTGATGCGGTCAATCTGGAAAGGCTCGATCGCGTTCGGGCTGGTGAACGTCCCGGTGAAGGTATATACCGCCACCGAGGACCACGACATCCGCTTTCATCAGGTCCACGCCAAAGACGGCGGCCGGATCAAATACGACCGGGTCTGCACGGTATGTGGGAAATCGGTGCAATACGCCGATATCGACAAGGCCTACGAATCGCCCGATGGCGACAAGGTGATCCTCACCGACGAGGATTTCGCCAAGCTGCCGGTGGCCGAGAAACACGAGATCCCGGTTCTGCAATTCGTGCCGAGCGATCAGATCGACCCCATCCTGTTCGACAAGACCTACTACCTCGAACCCGATTCGAGCACGCCCAAGGCCTACGTGCTGCTCGCCGCCACCCTGGAGCGCATCGAACGTACCGCGCTCGTGCACTTCACCCTGCGGCAGAAGACCAGGCTGGCGGCACTGCGGGTACGCGACGGCATGCTCGTGCTGCAGACACTGCTGTGGCCCGACGAGGTGCGTTCGGTGTCGTTCGAATCGCTGGAGAACGCGACCAAGCCGCGCCCGCAGGAAATCAAGATGGCCGAGACGCTGGTCGATTCCATGTCCGAGGATTTCGATCCGAGCGAATTCAAGGACGAATATCAGATCGAACTCAAACGGGTGCTCGACGAGGCCATCGCCAGCGGCACCGGCAAGGTTCCCGAACAACCCGAGGCCGAGCCCGTCGCACAGGACGCCGAGGTGGTCGATCTGGTGGCCGCGTTGCAGCGCAGCCTGGAAGCCAGTGGCCGCCGCGCCGAGGACGGTAAGAAGCGGTCGGCACCGGCGAAGAAGACCGCCGCGAAGAAGACCGCGAGCAAGCGCACACCGGCCAAGAAGTCGACCGCCAAGAAGACCGCCACCCGCAAAGGCGCCTGAATCGCGCATACCGCTGGCAAACTGATCGCATGGACCCCGCCATCGCGATCGTCCCCATGGGCCTCGGCCATCTCCGTCAGGTTCTCGACCTCGGGCACGAGGTCTACGACACCTCGGTCAAGCCCTACACCTCCTCGTCGCTGACCTCGGTGGCCGAACATCTGGACAGCCCGGACAACGCGTGCTGGGTAGCACTCGATTCCGACCGGGTAGTCGGTTTCGTGCTCGGCTCCATGGAATTCGAACTGCGCGACGACTGGGGCTATCTGGAATGGATCGCCGTGGCCCCGGATATGCAGGGCCACGGCATCGCGGGCAGGCTCGTCGAGGCGTGCTGCACCGCCCTGTTCGCCCGTGGCGCCCGCCGCATCGTCACCGATGTGGAATCGAGCAACGAGGCGTCGGCGAAACTCATGCAGCGCAACGGTTTCGGCGCGGCGACCACCATCACGCTGTTCGTCCGCGCCGATCCCGCCGCGCCCGAGGCCGACGCCGAATCCCCCGGCCTGTCGCCGTCGACCAAACGCAACCTGGCCCGCACCGGGCGCCTGCGCCGCTGACGGGCTCAGCCCCGCGACGCCCCACGACGCTCATCTCGCGCCCGTGCTCGGTCGTAGGCGTCGCGAAGCAGCTCACGCACGGTCTCGCCGGTTCGCGGCCCGGGATCGACCACGGCCAGCCAACCGGCGCCGGCATAGACGGGGTGCGCGAGCACGGTATCGGTGGCGGCGAAGTCGGCCTCCGGATCGGTCTCGCGCGGGGTGTGGCCGGTCCAGGCGACGAACGCCTCCCGGCGCGCCGCGATGTTGACCCGGAACGCCCCCGGCCGGTCCAGATCCGATTTCTCGTCACCCGGATAGTTCTTGGTGACGATCGTCGCGAAGGGCTGGGTAGCGGCCGGAACCTCGCCACTGGGCGAGTAGTAGAAGAACACATCACCCCAGGCGATCTCGGGTGAGCCGTCGCCGGAGCCCGGCCGCAGAATGAGGACGCCGTCCAGGCCCGCCACATAGTCGATGATCTCGTCGATGCTCATGTGTTCCAGCGTTTCATTACAGTGCTTGTGAAGACCTGGCCGAGCATTCCCGCTGTTGGACGAGGAACACACCGTGGAAACCCTGCACTCGCCATTGCGAACGGTCGACGTCGCGCGCCGCGCGGGCTACTCCGTGCAGCAGGTGCGCAAGCTCGAGCGCGACGGGGTCCTTCCGCCGGCGACCCGCACGGAATCGGGCTACCGCGCCTACGGGGACATCCACGTCCGATCGGCGCTCGCCTATCGCGCGCTGGCCGCGGGTGTCGGCCCGGTCGAGGCCAAGCAGATCATGCGCGTGGTCCACCGCGCACCGCTGCCCGAGGCTCTCGCCCTACTCGACGACGCCCACGCCCGCCTCGCCCGCGAACGCACCGAGCTGCGATTGGCCCGCGCCGCGGCCGCGGCGATCTCGGCCGAGCCGATCACCGAGGTCGTGGACTCGGATGCGATGTCGGTCTCGGAATTGGCCGGCGCACTCGGGATCCGCGCCTCAACCTTGCGCCACTGGGAGGCCGAGGGGCTCATCGCCCCGGATCGGGTCCGGTCCCGCGGCGCCCGCCGCTACTCCCCCGCGCAGGTACGCGATGCCCGGATCATCCACCAGCTGCGCAGCGCCGGATACCGCATCGACACGCTGCGGACGTTGGTACCCGACCTCCCACGCGCGCATCACGACGACGCCATCGCCGCCGCCCTGGCCTCCCGCGAGAAGAGCATCACGGCACGTTCACGCGCCCTGCTCGACGCCGCCGCCGCACTCGCCGACATCCTCGGCCGGCCGGAAAATCGGTTCGACTCGCCGGACGCCCCTGCTATCGTCGAGCGGAAGTAATCGCATTCAGGGAGTACCGGCATGGTAGGTGAACTCGACATCTCCGGGGTTACCCGGCTCTGACGGCCACCAGCAGGCGCGCGGCGCCGCTGACGTGGCCATGTCGCCGTTCGTCTACTCATCCCTTCCCCCGAGGACTCATCCATGTCCGATGCGTTGATCGTCTGCTCCGGCCTGAGCTTCACCTGGCCCGACGACACCCCCGTCTTCACCGACCTGTCGTTCAGCGTCCCCGCCGGCCGCACCGGCCTGGTCGCCCCCAACGGCGCAGGCAAGAGCACCCTGCTGCGCGTTATCGCCGGCGACCTGCGCCCGAGCGGCGGTACCCGCTCCGTCAGCGGCGTACTCGGCTATCTGCCGCAGACCCTGCCGCTGACCGGCGATCTCACTGTCGCCGAAATCCTCGGTATCGCACCGATACTGGCGGCCCTGGACGCCGTCGAATCCGGCGACACCAGCGAGCACCACTTCACCACGATCGGCACCGACTGGGACATCGAGG
Source organism: Nocardia cyriacigeorgica NBRC 100375 (assembly GCF_000308555.1). Classification (GTDB taxonomy): domain Bacteria; phylum Actinomycetota; class Actinomycetes; order Mycobacteriales; family Mycobacteriaceae; genus Nocardia; species Nocardia cyriacigeorgica. The sequence goes on from NZ_BAFY01000318.1 coordinate 6,804, forward strand.
AACGCACCCGCGCCCAACTCGACCGCCTCGGCCTCGGCGAGCTCGCCTTCACCCGCCGCACCGGCACGCTCAGCGGCGGCCAGATCGTCTCGCTCGGCCTGGCGGCTCAACTGCTGCGCAGACCCGATGTCCTGCTGCTGGACGAGCCGACCAACAACCTCGATATCGCCGCCCGCCACAAGCTCTACGACGTACTCGGCGACTGGACCGGGACCCTGCTGCTGGTCAGCCACGACCGTGCGCTGCTCGACCGGATGGACCGCATCGCCGAACTCCACCGTGGCGACATCCGTTTCTACGGTGGCACTTTCAGCGACTACGAGGCCGCCGTCCGCGCCGAGCGCGACATCGCCGAGAAGAGCATCCGCACCGCCGAACAGGAGCTCAAACGGGAGAAGCGGGAACTGCAGCAGGCCCGCGAACGCGCGGCCCGCCGGGCGAGCACCGCCGCACGGAATCTCGGCAACGCCGGCCTGCCCAAGATCTTCGCCGGCACCATGAAGCGCAATGCGCAGGAGTCGGCGGGTAAGGCCGACGGCACGCACAGCGCGCGGGTGGCGGCGGCGGAGACACGACTCGACGAAGCCGCTCGGACCCTGCGCAAGGAACAGAAGATCAGCCTCGAACTGCCCGATACCGATGTGCCCGCAGGGCGCACGGTTTTCCGCGGCGAAGGTGTGCGGCTGCGCTTGGGCGAGCGCGAGATCTTCGCAGGCGACGGCGTCGATCTGCTCATCCGTGGCCCCGAGCGCATCGCCCTGACCGGTCCCAACGGCGCGGGCAAATCCACTGTGCTGCGGTTGATCCGCGGCGAACTGGAGCCCGATGCCGGTTCGATCACCCGTGCCGATGGCCGCATCGCCTACTTGTCCCAACGCCTCGACCTGCTCGATCTCGAGCGCAGCGTGGCCGGCAACCTGGCCGCGTTCGCCCCGGACCTGCCCGACGCGCGGCGAATGAATCTGCTGGCCCGGTTCCTGTTCCGCGGCTCGCGCGTGCACCTGCCGGTCGGTGCGTTGTCGGGCGGTGAACGGCTGCGCGCCACCCTGGCGTGCGTGCTGTTCGCCGAACCGGCGCCGCAATTGCTGCTGCTGGACGAGCCGACCAACAACCTCGATCTGGTGAGCGTCGGCCAGCTGGTCAGCGCGCTCGAGGCCTATCGCGGCGCGTTCGTCGTGGTCAGCCACGACGAACGCTTCCTCGCCGATATCCGGGTGCAGCGCACATTGCACCTGGCCGACGGCCTGCTGCGCCAGACCACGGCATCCGGCTGACCGCTGCCGAGGGCGCGACGCCTGTCGCGCCCTCGGTCATCGGCAGGCGGACGGAAAGGGCGTCAAAATTCCTGGAAGAGCGCCGGAAAGACGGCGACAGTTTGGGAACGCAACGATCCGGGTACTCGTGACAATGGCGGCAATACGGAGGGTAGGTCCATGAATCCCAGCCCCCAGAACGGGTTTCGATCACGCACGCGGCCTTCCCCTCACCAGTGCAGATGAGGATGCCGGCCGACGAGAGAACCAGGCGCACCGGGCGCGCACACTGCTGAACAGACAGAACACGTCTGCCGCACAACCGCTGCCCACGCCGAGAAACGGCCGAGAGATCAACCGATCTCGCACGGCCAAGAGGGGACGAGATTTGTCGATTGCAGCACAGAAACCGGAAGGCCGAAATACCGACAAGGGATACGTTGCCCTGCTGGGCTGGAGCCTGAATGCCGTCGAGGCCGTCGACCGCTTCGACCGGCGATACGTGGTAGTCGCTCCGGAATGGATCGAAGACTACTGCGCGGAGAACGGAATACCCTATATTCCATGGAACTTCGAACGTCTCAACGACCGTTCGATGGAGATCGCCGAAACGCTGCGCGATATGGGCGTGGACGTGGCGATTCCGATCTTCGAGGAAACCGTCGAATGGGCGGGTGCGATCAACGCGGTGCTGATGGACAATCCGCGGCTGTTCGGGCAGGCCATGCTGCTGCGGGACAAGTCGCTGATGAAGCGGCGGGCCCAGCTGGGCGGCATCCGGGTCGGCATCTTCGAAGAGGCGCACGAGCGCGATGACGTCGCGCGCTTCCTCAAGCGCGTCAACCAGACCCTGCTGAAGCTCGACGGCGACCCGAACGATCCGATCCACATCAAGGCCTTCGACAAGGCGGGCTGCCTCGGCCACCGGGTGATCAGGACGCCCGACGAGATCGACACCATTCCCGACGAGGATTTCCCGCTGCTGATGGAGTCGCACCTGGACGGGTGGGAGTTCGCGGTCGAGGCCTGGATCCACAACGGCAAGATCCGTTTCCTCAATATCTCCGAGTACGTCACGCTCGGCTATTCGGTGTTCGTGCCCGCGACGCCGGAGCTGGAGCGATACCGGCCGGAGATCACCCGGCAGGTCGAGAAACTGATCAAGACCTTCGATATCGAATTCGGTTTTGTGCACCCCGAATACTTCGTCACCAGCGACGGCGAAATGTACTTCGGCGAGGTCGCTTATCGCCCACCCGGTTTCAAGGTATTCGAACTTCTCGAACGCACCTACGGCTTCAATGCCTATCACGCGCTCGTCCTCGCCTTCGATCCCAAGACCACCGAGGAAGAAATCGAGGCCTTCTTCCCCCGCGAAGTGGTGGATGCCAAAGGGCACGCCGGATGTTTCGGTGTGTATCCGCGGCGGCGCGTGGTCAGCCATCTGTCCATGCCGCAGGAAACCGAGGACCATGATTACTTCGAATCGCATGAGCTCACCTCCCCGCTGTCGGAGAAGGTCACCAAACGCACCGCGTTCGGAAACCATTGGGGCCTGTTGTATTTCTTCGGCGACGACCCGTACACTCTGCGGGATCTGCTGAAACGACAGGAAGAGCTCGACTTCTATATCTGATCCCGGCTTCGGCCCGGATCACGGGAGGATCCTGATTGAATCAGCTCAGCAGCGGCGGGGCATCCTTGGAGCGACGTCTGGACAGTCTGGACCACGCCATCCGATCGCTCGCCGACACAGGCGATTTCGGCAAGCAGGTCAAGTTGCCGCGGACGTTCGACGCGCTGCGGCGCGTCCTCGTGCTGCCGGGTGGGTGTGCCGCGGTGCGCGCGCGGGCGGCCGAACTGGAGAACGCGGGCCTGTTCCTCGGTACCGACTGGGCCTCGCCGCAGATCTTGATCCCCTCGCTGAGCACGGGCTCGCTGCGCAGCCCGAACGCCGACACCGTGGTGCTGGAGACGGTGAGCAACCTGCGCCTGCTCGCGGTCGCCAAGGGCGATTACCCGCACCCGCTGATCACCGCGGAACAGGCCGACAGCCACCTGTCGCAGGTGCTGGCGATCAACCTGTCGCTGCTGTTCACCCCGCCCACCGAAGCCGAACGCGCCCAACAGGGCCGGATGGCGCAGGTGACGCGGGAACTACTGCACCATCTCGTGGCCGAGGTCGGCTACGAGAAGGTGCTCGAGCATCTGGTCGACGAGATCTGGCGGATCCTGCGCCAACGGCCCATCCAGGTCGACGCCGTCAAACGCATGATCACCCAGATCGCGGTCGCGCGCGCCAACCCCGATATCGACCTCGGCGCCGGCGCGCTCGGCGCGGACCGGCTGATCAGCAGCCTCTACGGGACCACCGACGCGTGCCGGGAAGATCCCGGCGTCGAGATCTACCGCGAGCGCCTGGAAACGATGGACGACAGCGCCTTGCAGTACGAGGCTTCGGGTTTCGCGCGGTCGATGCACGACACCGGACTCGTCTCGCCCTATCACGCCGTGCTGCTGCGCCATCTGCTGGGCAAGGGCGACTATCTGCTCGCCGAGGCGATGGGATTGTCCAGCACCGGCCGCGACTGCCTACTCTGCTACCACGAACTCGTGCACACCCTCATCGACGAAGCGGTGCAGGTCGAGACCGCGCAGTGCGTCTACGGGCTGGCGCTGCTGCTCGAGCGCGGCATCCTCTATCAGCCACCGGTCGCCCCCGCGTTGTGGCGCCAGATCGGCTTGCAGCTCTCTCCGACCTCCCGGCAGCGGCTGAGCAGGGTGTTCGGGCCCACCCCCGACGCACGGGTGTGGCTGTTGGCGGGAGTGCTGTCGATGCTCGGCCTGCCGCTGGGTGTCGGGCAGGGCGACAACCCCACCTGCCAGTCGGCGCGCGCGTTGTCGATGTGGGCCTACAACGATCCCGACTATCTCCTGCACGCGGTGACCTGGGCCGCACGCGACGACGAGATCGTCATGCATTTCGAAGGCACCCCGATCTCCTCCCGCGACGACAGCGCCGGCGCCGCCGCCGGGCCGCCGATCGACCTCGATCCGGTGTCGGTGCTGGTGGTCCCGCACCTGGACCGGATCTACGCCGAGATGGGCAGGCACTGCCTTGGCCGCGACGGCGATCCGCACCGGTGGATCAATCCCGAGTTCCACGGCTGGTGGTCCGGGCGCGGTTTCCGCATCAATGTCGACGTCGCCACCGGTAATCTCACCGAGCTCGACGACTTCCTGCGCCATTTCTATGCCAGCTACCACCCCTTCTACAACGGCAACCAGCCCTTGATCCACCCGCAACCGGCCGGCATCGCGGTGACCGACAGCGCGGCCCGGTTCGTCGGCTGGCATGCCATCTCGGTGCTGCGGGTGAATCTGGATCCGCAGGAACAGATGCGGGTCTATTTCTTCAACCCGAACAACGACAGCGGCCAGGACTGGGGTGACGGTGTCATCGTCGGGACGGCGGGCCACGGGGAGCGTTTCGGTGAAGCGTCGCTGCCGTTCGAACAATTCGCCTCGCGGCTCTACATCTTCCATTTCGACCCACTGGAGCCGGGCGAATCCGCCTCCGTGGACAGTGCCGAATTGGACCGGGTGATCGGCTATGTCCACCGCAGCTGGGGCGCGGACCGGATCTAGGGCCGTAGACAACGGGCACCCCTCGTTCACGTGCGGTGGGTTGCCGATCGTGTGCTGACCGCCGGCGCGCCACTGATACCTGCGCGAACCGGAGAACTCGTGCTCACAGTGGCCTGCGCCGCCCAGAGAGCATCACCACTGATGGGGAGATCGCCTGGGTGAAACCGTGCTATGCGCAAGGATTCTCGGTCAACACACCGAGAATCCGTATCGTAGATCTCCGTCGTTCTGCCGGATTTGCCGGTATGTTACTTACAGCAACTAGACTGTCGGGAGCGTTGACGTGGGTGCTGTGTCGGATTCCTATTTCGATGGTCCGTGCCCGGGGGCGGCACAGGCGAAGCTCGTCGCTGAATTCTCCGATCCGCATTTCCGGCGATTGATGCGGCTGGCCGTCGATCTGTCCCCGGAATCGCAGGACCTGCTCGCCGGTTTCGCCCGCCGCTTTCGCGCCTCCGAGGGCCTCCTGCCCGACCCGCTGGGTGAATAAGGGCGCGTTCACCCCGCGATCGAACGCGCCCCGGCGCCTCAGCGTTCGTCGAGCACGTCGCGCAGCTTCTTCGCGAACGCCTCGGGCTGCCCGGCATAGCCGTACTCGCCGCCCATGAATCCACCGTGATGACTCGGGAACACCGTCGCCTGCTGCCCGAGCAGCTCCGCCGTCGCCACGGCGGTGCGACCGGTCATGACACCGAGCGATTCCGCACCCACGGCGATCACGATGCGAGTGGGTGCCGCCGCGAGGGCCTCGACATCGGGTCGGTAATCCGATACCGCCCACGACCGGTCCGACAGCAGTGGGTCATCGCGAGAGCCGTCGTCCTCGGTGGGCAGCCCGAACTGCGCGGGATCGGCGGCCGGTTGCGCGAAATAATCCTCGGTGAACTCGCCGCGCCACGACGTCATCGTGATGAAGTCGGCCATCCCGGCACCGAAACCCTTCGCCATGTACGCCTCGCGGGTACGGGATCGAGCGCGTTCGGCAGCAGCGGCGTCGGGCAGCACCGGGATCAGCGGCGGCTCGTGCGCAACCAGAGTCACCACATCCCCGGGGTGGGCAGCCACCAGCGCGAGTGCGGTGATCGCGCCACCGCTGCTGGCGAACATCTCGACCGGACCGGCACCCAGGGTCTCGATCAGCGCGTGCACGTCCTCGGCCTGCACCGTCGGCGAATGGTCGACCCGGCCGTCCCTGCGGGTGCTGCGGCCGAGCCCGCGCGGGTCGTAGGTGACCACGGTGCGGTCGGGAAACTGTTCCACCAGTGCGGCGAAGCCGGTGGCGTCCATGGGCTGAGCGATCAAGACCAGCGGCGGGCGACCGTCGGCCGTTGGCAGCCGACCGTGCACGTCATAGGCGATATCGGCGTCACCGGTGTCGAGAAAACGGGTCGTCATACCGGTAGTGACGGTGCGTGCGGGAAAAATTCATCGCGGGCGCAGCCATTCTTTTCACGCCCGCACGATGCGGGTCAGCGTTCGAACTGCGCACGCTTGTGATCGCCGAACGGCTCGTCCCGCTCGCGCACTGCCTCCCGGAAACCGACCGTGGCGGCCCGCAACTGGAAGGCGTAGCCCTCGCGGGTGTGCCGGGAAATACCGTCGAAGACGGTGCTGATCATCCCGGAATTGGTCACCCCCTGCGCGTACAGCGCCGAATTCAACGCCAGTTTCGCCATCATCAGCTGGTTGACCGGCATCCGGGCGATCCGCGCCACCAGCGCCTCGGTACGTTCGTCGAGCTCGGCGGCCGGGCAGGATTCCACCGCGAGACCCCACTCCTCGGCCTGCTTACCGCTGAGGCAGTCGCCGGTGAACAGCAACCGCTTGGCCCGCTGGTCCCCGAGCCGGTGCGCCCACATGCCACCCGCGGGGATGCCCCAGGTGCGGGTGGGCGGATAGCCGATCTTGGTGTCGTCGGCGCAGATGATCTGATCGGCGAACAGGGCGATGTCGGTGCCGCCGGCGATGGCGAAGCCGTGCAACTTCGCCACCGTCGGCTTGTTGGCCTGCATGAGACTGGCGAAGCCGCGGTTGAACCGGCTCATCATCGCGTAGTCGATCATGGGATCCCAGGTGCCCCACGGGTTGTGGTTGACCGCGTTGACCACCGGATCCACCACCGTGCCGGACACGTCATCGGGCCCGCCGGCCGGCGAGAAGCCCTGCTCGGCGAACATGTCGAGGTCATAGCCGCCGCAGAAGCCCTTGCCGCGTCCGGACAGCAGGATCACGTGCACCCGGGGATCGAGATCGGCGCGCTCCACCGCGTCCGCCAGATCACGCGGGGTGTCCGGAGTGATGGTGTTGCCCTTCTCGGGCCGGTTGAAGGTGAGCCGGGCGATGCGACCGTCACGCTGGTAGGTCAGCGTCGGGTATTCGTGCTCGTCGGCGGGTTCGGGACGACCGTGCCACGGTGAATCCGGCCCCTCGGTCCAGTTCTCATACCATGCCGCCGGGCGGGTGCCGGAATGTGATTGCTTGTCGGACAATGCTTTTCCTTTCACGGGGCAGAAACCCAGGGGCGAGGCGAGCGACCGGTGGGCCACCACTCGGCTGGCTCGGCGTTACCGAGCAGCCTGACCCATGACCCGTTTGACAGTCAATACTGACCGTGAAATTCTCGCTAGCGACCACCGCACCGAGGGGAAAAGATGCCCACCCGTGAGCAACAGCGCAGCGCCACCCGCGCCCGCATCCTGGACGCCGCGACCCAGCTGCTGGTCGAACGCGGTTATGCCGGTTGGTCCACGCTGGCGGTGCAGCATGCGGCCGGGATCAGCCGCGGCGCGCTACTGCACCACTTCCCCACCATCGACACCCTCACCGCCGCTCTGGTAGACCATCTGGTCGAGCTCAACGAACGCGCGGCGCAGCAGGCCGCCCGGTCCCCCGGCGCCTCCGCCGACCCCGTCGAACGTACGCTGGCCGCGCTCCTCGAGACCTTGACCCGGCCCGAGGCCCAAGCCGAACAGGAACTGTGGGCGGCGGCGCGCACCGATCCCGCCCTCGCGGCCGTGCTGCGTGAATCCGAACGCCGCGCGGGCCGCGATCTGCACCGCGTCATCGACACCCTCTTCGGACCCGAACTCACCGACCACCCCCGCTACCCCGCCATCCGCGACCTCACCATCGCCATGCTGCGCGGTGTGGCTGCCGCACATCCATTGCGCACTGGTGGCCGCGCCGAAACACGCACCCTCGAGTACTGGGCCGACGCGATCCGCACGCTCATCGGCGCCGACCACGACCGAGACCCCGACTGACCCGCCAGCTCGGGTCACACCGCCTGCAAGAACCAGTCCAGCGTGCCCTCGTCCGGGTCGTCGGTGGTGTGGTGGTAAGCGAAACCGACCCGGTGCGCCACCGCCACCGATGCCTTATTGGCCGGGTCGATCCGCAGCACGGCCTCGTCGGCCAGATCGTGCGCGGCGATATAGCGGCAGGCCAGCACCACCGCGCGGGCGGCCAGGCCGCGACGACGGAACTGCGGATAGATGCCGTAGGACACGTTCGCCTGCCGGTCGGCGAGGAAATCCTGGTCGACCTGGATGTCCAGCGTCCCCACCAGCACGCCGTCGTCCAGCGCCGCGATCGCGAAGGTCTTGCTCGGGCCGTCGGCCTCCCATTCGGCCACACAACGCCGGAAGTGTTCGGTCACAGTGACGAGCGTGCCCTGACCACCGTCACGCCATCGGGCCGACTCCGCGTCCTCCCCCGCCAGATGCGCTTGCGCATCGGCCACCGTGATCGGCCGGAGTCCGATCACCCCATCAGAAATCAACACGTGATCATGATCAGCGCAGACACGCCGCTCGGACAAGTGCCGAAGCGGCGCGCCGCGGCAAGAAGTGCCGAAAGACCCTCAGGGTTTGCGGGCCAGACCGGCGACGATCAGCTGATCCCATACGGTCAGCTCCCTTTCCGGCGTGCCGATCGTGGCGACCGAGGTGTCGGTTTCGGCGGGCGCGTCCGGGCGCCACAGCACCGCGGGCACGATACCCGGCTCCAGGAGCTCGAGATCGCCGAACAGGGCACGGATCTCGTCGTCGGTACGCCAGCGACCGCGACCGAACGTCGATTGCAGCTTCTGTTCGGCGGCTTCGGTCTCGGCATTGCCGCCGGAGCGGAAATGCGAGATGAAAACCTGGCTGCCGGAGGGGATCTGGTCGCGCCAGTACGACACCACCGCGCCCGGATCCTCATCGTCGTTGAGGTGATGCAGGATCGCGCTGAACACCATCGCGACCGGTTGGTCGAAATCGATCAGCCGCGCTACCTCATCGCTGTGGCGAATCCGCTCCGGCTCACGCACATCCGCTTGCACCACGGTGGTGTTGTCATCGGTGGCCAGCAGAGCGCGCCCGTGCGCGAGCACGATGGGATCGTTGTCGACGTAGACCACCTTCGCGCCCTCGGTGTAGCGGGCCGCGATCTGATGGACGTTGTCGGCGGTCGGCAGCCCGCTGCCCAAATCGATGAACTGCCGCACACCGCTGCGCGCGATATCGCGCACCGCACGCACCAGGGCCTGCCGGTTACCGAAGGCGATGGCCACCGAGCCGGGCAGGTTGATCTTGAAGTGGTCGCCGATCTCCTGATCGACGGGGTAATTGTCCTTCCCGCCGAGCAGGTAGTCGTACACCCGCGCGATGCTGGGCGTGTTCGGATCCACCACGCTCGCACTGTCGTTCATCACGCTCTCCCATCCCCGGAGATCTCTCCCGTGCGCACATCGTAGGCCCTCGGGAAATCTCGCGCGGGCACAACCCATTACGCGGTCGCGGACACCGGATCCTGTTGCCGGGCGGGCACGTCACGAAACCCCGGCAGCCAGCGATCCGCGACCGGGATCAGCATCTGGATCAGCGGCCCGATCCCGAAGGCGTAGACCAGAGTGCCGAGACCGACCGAGCCGCCGAGCAGCCATCCGGTGACCAGCACCGTGACCTCGATCGTGGTGCGCACCGTCCGGACCGATAGTCCGGTGCGCCGCACCAGACCGGTCATCAGGCCGTCGCGCGGGCCCGGCCCCATACCCGCTCCGATGTAGAGCACCGTCGCGACGGCGTTGAGCACCACCGCGGCGACCATGGCACCCGCCTGCACCGGCAGCGACTCCCACGCGGGCAGCAACCACAACCCGGCGTCGACCGACACGGCGACCACCACGACATTGCTCACCGTCCCCAGACCTGGTCGCTGCCGCAACGGAATCCACGCCAGCAGGACCACAACACCCGTCAGCGCGGTCACCATCCCGAAGCTCAGCGGCACGTGTTCGGCCACACCTTGATGAAAGACATCCCACGGATCCAGGCCCAGCCCTGCCCGCACCATCACGGCCATGGAGAACCCGTACAACCACAAACCCGCGTACAACGCGATCAGCCGACGCACCATCGGTCCAGCTTCACCCACAACTGGACCTACTATCCATAGCCACTTCCTGACCGCTGGCCTGCCCACTGGATACCGATGAGATGGCCAGTCGGTCGTTGCACGCACACCGCGGCCGGGGAGCCCGCGCCGGAACTAGGCTCGCTCCGGTGTCGACCATTCCTGATCCCGCGACCCGTTTCCCGCTGCCGCACACCGACCGCACGGTCTTCCTCGCACCGCACATCACCTCCGACAGCATCGAAGTCGGCGATTACACCTATTTCGACGACCCACACGCGGCCACCGAATTCGAAACGAACAACGTGCTCTACCCGTTCGGCCCGGAGAAACTGATCATCGGCCGCTACTGCGCCATCGCCACCGGCACCCGCTTCATCATGGCCGGCGCCAACCATCCGACCCACGGCGTGTCCACCTTCCCGTTCACCATCTTCGGCGGCACCTGGGCCGAGCAGACCATGGACATCATCACCTCGATCCCCAGCCGCGGTAACACCGTGGTCGGCAACGACGTCTGGTTCGGTTACAACAGCCTGGTGATGCCAGGGGTGCGCATCGGTGACGGCGCCATCATCGCCACCGGCGCCGTCGTCACCGGCGACGTCGCCCCGTACACCATCGTCGGCGGCAACCCGGCCCGCACCGTCAAGCAACGCTTCGACGACGACGATGTCGACCGGCTGCTGCGTGCGGCCTGGTGGAACTGGCCCGTCGAGCTGGTCACCGAGCACGTCCGCACGATCATGTCCGGCACGCCGGCCCAGATCGAGAAGATCGCCCGCGACAACGGACTACTGGCCGAATCGCCGAACTGAGCGGCGCTTCGGATCCGCGCCGGGAGCGGTCACGGAGCCTGGAGCGGGTCGTGGCCCAGACACATCAGCCGGTGCCGGAACTGCGCGTCTCCCGCAACGGGTTCCAGGTCGGCGCGGCGGGCCGTGGTGACCTCGTCCACCACATACCACATGACCGCCACGTCGTCGGCGTTCAGGTCGGTGCGGCGTTTGCCGAGGATGGCGAGCACCTGGCGGCCGATCTCGGGCCCGGCCCGATCCGGCTCCCGCTCGGCCTCCGCGCCCGCCGCCTCGGTGCGCAACCAGTCACGCAATTCGCGCGAGGACATGTTGACCACGCGGTGGAATTCGTCCCAGAGTTCGTCGTCGACCTGACTTTCGGCCATGGGTCTCACCTCGTTACTCGGCATGGACGGCTGACGCGGTTCGTGCTGCGGCGGTACCCGGCTATGCGGGCCCGAAACAGCCGATCTGCGGACCCGACGTGCCCGGGCGATCACAGCGCCGGGGGCGCGGCCGGTGCGGCGCCCAGGTGGTGGACGAACCAGCCCGCGGCGAATTCGGCGGCCTGATCGAGGGTTCCTGGCTCCTCGAACAGATGGGTGGCACCCGGAATGATCTCCAGCCGCGGCGTGACCGTCATCTGACCCATCGCTTGCCGGTTGAGGTCGAGCACGGTCTCGTCGTCGTCGCCGCCGACGATCAGCAGCGTCGGCGCGCGGACCCGGCGCAGGGCGGCACCGGCCAGATCGGGGCGCCCACCACGGGAGACGACGGCCCGGATGGCGTCAGGCCGATCGGCGGCGGTGCGGAGCGCGGCCGCGGCGCCGGTACTGGCACCGAACAGCCCGATCGGGCTCTGGCCGGTGGCCGGCAGGCCGGCCAGCCAGTCCACCGTGCCTGCCAGCCGCCCGGCGAGCAACGCGATGTCGAACCGCAGCTCACGGGTGCGCCGATCGAGATCCTCCTCGCCGGCGGTGAGCAGATCAAGCAAGACCGTGCCGAGGCCCGCCGACCGCAACACCGCGGCGACGTGCCGGTTACGCGGACTGTGCCTGCCGCTGCCGCTCCCGTGAGCGAATACGACGACGCCGCATTCGCGCCGGGGCAGACACAGCCGCCCTTCCAGCCCGACCTCGCCGAGTGGAATCCGCACCTCTTCGTCGACGAACACGCTGCCCTCCTGGAGAATGTCTCCGGCGAGGCCGATGCCACCACGTCGCGCAGTGCGACCCAACGGTCCCTCTCTCGTGTCCGGCAAAGGCCTCCTAACCGCAGCACTACCCGCGATCACCGTGTCGATGCATCCCGGTGCCGCGATTCGGCTCGCGCGAACGGGTTCGATCCGCTGACCGGCGATTCCGCCGCCCACCCTCTTCGCGGCAGTCGTCGGGGCGGTGGCCGACGTGACGAGCGCACGCGAAGACCCACCTGCCGAGCATGTCAAGGTGCATCCGTTCCGCGCCGTCGCCTCGGCGGCCGCGCACGGGCTGGCCGCGCCCGAAGGCCGGCACCGCGATGGATCAGCCGGCCGCCAATAGCGCCGCGCCGAAGCCGAACTTGCCGGCGAGTTGGTGCTCGGTGTCGACAGCGTCGGTGTGCAGCACCCCGGCGATTCCGAGGCGGGCGGCACCGGCGAGATTGTGCGCCAGATCATCGATCATGACCGCCTGCTCCGGCAGGACACCCAGCTCATCGCAGGCGATCTGATAGATGCGGCGCGACGGCTTGCGCACGCCGACCTCCGAGGAGATCACCACGACGTCGGCGAGTTCGGCCAGGTCGAACCCGGCGTAGCAATCGCGGCCGAACGCGTTGGACACCAGCGCGACCGGAACGCCGGCGCCGCGCAGGCGGTGGATCAGCGCGATGGTCGCCTCGTCACGCCGGAGTCCGCTCTGCACCCGGGCACTCAATCCGGTGGCCTCGACCTCGGCGCCGTGGGCGCGCAGGCGTTCGGCGAAGCCCGCCTCGAAGACGTCGGCATCGATGCGGCCGGATTCGTGATCGACCAGCAGCGTGCGGGTGAACTCATCCTCGCTGAACAGGGTCATCGGGAGGTCCGGATGACCGAGTGAGGCGCCGAATTCGCGAAACGCGTCGAGCACGCTGGTGGTCATGACACCGCCGAAATCGACCAGAATCGCCTCGCGCGGATCGGGTGCGGGGCCGGTCATGGCTGGAACACGATTCGCCCGGCGGTGCTGCCGTCACCGAGGCGGCCGAGCCCGTCGGCGACATCGGTGAGTGCGAGCCCCTCACTGACCAGCGGCTTGATCGCGCCGGTCGCGGCGAGCCGGGTCAGCTCGTCGTGACAGTCCTGGATGGCCTGGTTGTTGTACTGCTTGTACAGGCCCCAATGCAGTCCGATGATCGAATAGTTCTTGATCAGTGCGTGGTTGAGCGCGGGCTGCGGGATGGTGCCGCCGGCGAACCCGATCACCAGGATGCGGCCTTCGAAGGCAATGCATTTGGTCGATTTGGCATAGGCATCGCCACCGACCGGGTCGTAGACGACATCGACGCCGCGTCCGCCGGTGAACTCCTTGACGATCGGCAAGAAGTCCTCGGTCTGCCGGTCGATCACCAGATCGGCGCCCAGTGCCCGGCAGTATTCGGCCTTGTCGGGCCCGCCGACGACACCGATCACGGTCGCGCCGACTGCTTTGCCGAGTTGCACCGCCGCGCTGCCGACACCGCCGGCGGCGGCGTGCACCAGCAGCGTCTCCCCCGGTTGGAGGCTGGTTCGCCGGTGCAGAGCGAACCAGCTGGTCTGGTAGCCGATGCCGAGCGCCGAGGCCTCGGCCTCATCGAGCGCGGCCGGGGCCGGGAAGGCATTGGCCTCGTCGACGACGGTCAATTCGGCGAACGCGCCGCCGGGCAGATTCGGATTGCCGATCACGCGATCGCCGACCGCGAACCGGGTGACGCCGTCCCCCACCGCAACGACCTCACCGCACAACTCCACCCCAGGGGTGAACGGCAGCGGTGGCGTGATCTGATATTTGCCGCGGCACAGCAGCACATCCGGGAAGTTCGCGGGCGCGGCCAGCACCCGCACCAGCAGCTGCCCCGCGCCGGGAGCCGGATCGTCGACTTCCTCGAGCCGCAGCACCTCGCGCGGTTCGCCGAGTTCGTTGACTCGCCATGCTTTCACCGTCAGCTCCTCGTGGTCGTGGCCGGATCGGCCACCGGCAGATCGGCGGCGCTCGCGGCGGCCTGGCCGACGATCGCGGTCCTGGTTTCCTGAGTCATGTCGTTCTCCTGAAGATGAGGTCAGAGGCCGGCGGCGTCGGCGACTTCGGTGGCCTTGCGCACCACCGCATCGATCCGCTCGACGGTCGGCGTGCCCGCCGCGGCCCGGTTCTGCGGCTCATCCATTGCCCGGCGCATCACACCTTCGGCGATCACCGCGAGCTTCCACAGGCCGAGCACATGCCAGTACCGCAAAGCGGCGGGATCGCGCCCGGTTTCGGACAGGTACACCTGCGCCAGTTCCGCGCGAGTCGGGAAGCCCGGCAGGGTGGAGGCCGGGAAATCGCCGCCGAGCTCCTCTTCACCGGGTTCGGGCCAGTAAGCGAGCAGGCTGCCCATATCGGCCAGCGGTTCACCGAGCGTGGACAGCTCCCAGTCCAGAGCCGCCGTCAGATCTCCGGAGACGGGGTCGGCGATGACGTTGCGCAGATGAAAGTCGCCGTGCACCAAGGTGATCTCGTGTTGTTCGGGGATGGCGGCGACGAGCCTGCGGGTGAGGTCGTCGAGTTCGGGCAGCTCACGGGTCTTGGACTGTTCCCACTGCCCGGCCCAGCGCTTGAGCTGGCGTTGCGCGTACGGCTTGTGGCCGGCCAGATCCGCCAGTCCGACCGCCTCGATGTCGACGGCGTGGATCTTGGCGAGCGTGCGCGGCAAGGCCAAGGCGATCTCGCCGCGCCGCTGCGGGGTGAGCGATCGCGCGACGTCCATCGTGTCGATCACCAGGCCGTCGACGAACTCCATCAGCACCAGCGGCACCTCCGACACCGCCGGATCGGTGCAGACCCCGAGGATGCGCGGCGCGGGCACCGCGGTGGCTTCCAGGGCCGCGATGATGCGTGCCTCGCGAACCACATCGTGCGCCGAGGCCAGCAGTTGACCCAGCGGCGGACGCCGCAGCACCCACCGCCGTCCGGCGGCGTCGGTGAGCAGGTAGGTCAGATTGGACTGGCCGAGACCGATGCGGGTGAAACGCAGCGGGGCATCGGATTCGATGCCGAGTGCGTCGAGCCAACCGGCGATCGCGACCGGGTCCACCGCGAGGTGCTCACCCATCGGCGACCGGGCCCTTGCGGAAGTGGGACGCGTCGCCGAGTCGCTGTCCGCCGTCGATCACCATCGTTTCGCCGGTCACCCAGCTCGCGGCGTCGGAAGCCAGGAAGGCGATGGCCGAGCCGATGTCGGCGGGTTCGCCGATCCGGTTCAGCGCCGTCGCCTGGTTCAGCAGCTGCTCGTGTTCCTGCCACAGCGCGGCGGCCAGCTTGGTGCGCACCACACCCGGCGCGACCGCATTGACCCGGATCCGCGGCGACAGTTCCAGCGCCATCTGTTTGGTGAGATGGATCAGCGCGGCCTTGCTCGCGTTGTAGAGACCGAGGTTGGCCTCGAAACCCATGCCGCCGATGGAGGCGGTGTTGATGACCGCACCGCCGTGCTCGCCCATCCACGCGCGGGTGGCCAGCGACGTCCACAGGATCGGGGCCCACAGGTTTACGTCGAAGGTCTTCTGGAACCGGCCGTGGTCCTGGTCGATCACCGGGCCGTAGGCGGGGTTGGTGCCCGCGTTGTTGACGAGAATGTCGACGCTGCCGAATCTTTCGAGCGTCAGATCGATGCAGCGGCGGGCGGCGTCCTCGTCGACGGCGTGCGCGGCGACACCGAGCGCGTTGCCCTCGACCTGAGCCGCCGCCGCGTCCGCGGATTCCTGCGACCGCGAGGTGAGCACGACGGTGCCGCCCGCGGCCGCGATGGCCTGCGCCGCGGCGAGCCCGATACCGCGCGAGGCGCCGGTGATGATGGCGGTGCGCCCGGTCAGATCGATGCCCGTCATGCCTTCGCCTGCTGTCCGTTGTTCGCGGCGACCTCGGCGGTGCGGTATTTACCGAGTTCCTGGCGGGCGATGGCGCGCTTGTGCACCTCGTCCGGGCCGTCGGCCAGGCGCAGCGTGCGCAGATGCGCCCATGCCATGGCGAGCGGGAAGTCATCGGTGACACCGCCGCCGCCGTGCACCTGAATCGCCCGGTCCACCACCTTCAGCGCGATTTCGGGTGCCGCGACCTTGATCGCCGCGATCTCGGTGCGGGCCTCCTTGTTGCCGACGGTGTCCATCAGGTAGGCGGCCTTGAGGGTGAGCAGCCGGATCATCTCGATCTCGATCCGCGATTCGGCGATCCAGTCCTGGATGTTGGCGTTGTCGCTGATCGGTTTGCCGAACGTGGTGCGCGAACGCGCCCGCCTGCACATCAATTCCAGTGCGCGCTCGGCCATCCCGATCGAACGCATGCAGTGGTGGATGCGGCCGGGACCGAGCCGGGCCTGGCTGATCGCGAAGCCCTCACCCTCCCCCTTCAGCACATCCTTGGCCGGCACCCGGACGTTGGCGAAATCAATCTCGGCGTGGCCCTCACGGTCCTGGTAGCCGAACACCGGAAGGTTGCGCATCACGGTGACACCGGGCGCGTCGATGGGCACCACCATCATCGACTGCTGACGATGCGGGGCGGCGTTCGGATCGGTCTTGCCCATCACGATCAGCACCTTGCAGTTCTTGTGCATCGCGTTGGAGGCGAACCACTTACGCCCGTTGAGCAGATAGTCGTCGCCGTCGCGGACCATCGACAGCTCGACATTGGTCGCGTCCGAGCTGGCCACCCGGGGCTCGGTCATCGCGAATGCCGACCTGATGGTGCCCTCCAGCAGCGGCTTCAGGTACTTCTCCTTGTGCTCGTCGGTGCCGAAGAGCGTGAGGACCTCCATGTTGCCGGTGTCGGGAGCGTTGCAGTTACAGGCTTCCGGGGCGATGAAGCTGCGGCCCATGATCTCGGCCAGCGGCGCGTACTCCAGGTTGGTCAGCCCCGGGCCCCACTCCGGATGCGGATGGAAGAGATTCCACAGCCCACGCCGCCGGGCCTCGGCCTTGAGCTCCTCCATGATCGGCGGATGGAAGTGCGGATCACCGGACTCACGCATCTGCTGGTCGTATACGGCCTCGGCCGGGTAGACGTGCGCATCCATGAAGTCGAGCAGTTCCGCCCGGTACTTCTCGGCACGTTCGGAGGTGTCGAACAGGGACATCCTGGCTCCTGACGGGTGAGACGGGGTTTATCGGCGATCAGCGGGGTGCGGCCGGGCCCGTGCACGACCTGTGAACCGCACCGAACAAACCGTATCTTGAATTCGGCGTCAATTTCAAGTGTCTAGCGTGAAGAGGCCCATTTACCAGCAGTTATGCCAGGCTGTCCGGGTATGCGGAGTGACCGGAACGAGCCTCAGGATCGGATGCGCAGGGCATTGACCCACAGCCGGTTCGCGGTGTCGATCACGTCCTCGAGCGCGGGACTGTCCGTGCCGCCGTAACCGGCCACGAAATGATTGAACGCGAGCCTGCTGACCATCCCCGACAGCGCCCGCGACGCCAGCATCGCATCGACCTCGGGATCGGCCAGCCCCCGGTCCTGCAGATTCTCGATACTGCGCGCATTGCGCACCATGAACGCCTCGGCCCGATTCCGCCGCAGCACCGCGAATTCCGGATCGATCCCGGCCACCTGCTCCAGCAACCCCATCAACTTGGCATTGCGCTGATACGCCTGGAAGTAGGCCCGATTGCTCGCCGCGATGATCTGCGCCGGATCCGCCTCATCGGCCACCCGCGGCATCCCCGGATGCATCATGTCTTCCTGCGCGAGTTCCAGTACCGCGGCGAAGATCTCCTCTTTGCTCGCGAAGTAGGTGTAGAACGTCCCCGACGAACACTTCGCCGCCTTCGTGATGTCCGACAGCCGGGTCTCCAGATACCCGCGCCGCTCGAACACCTTGCGCGCCGCCGCAACCAGCGCCCCCCGAGTCCGCAACCCCCGCGCCGTCGACGGCAACTCCCGCAACAGCGACGACCGAGCCATCGACGGCGGCGCGTCCTGCTCGTCGACCTCGGTATCCAGAGTGTCCATGTCCGCATTTATACGCCTGCGCACACCCCACTCACGACACCAAAACTACCCTCGCCCTCAACCAACACGCCCCTGACCAGCGGATTAGCTCTCCACACACCCCCTGAGGTAATCTCTTCGAGCGCCCGGAAACGCGGCGCAACGGGCTGTGGCGCAGTTTGGTAGCGCACTTGACTGGGGGTTAAGTGGGTTTACCCCGCTCTGGTCGGCCCGAACAACTGAAAATCCATGCCACGGGCTGTGGCGCAGCTTGGTAGCGCACCTGACTGGGGGTCAGGGGGTCGCAGGTTCAAATCCTGTCAGCCCGACGTAAAAGCCCAGGTGAGAGTAGGTTTCTCGCCTGGGCTTCATCATGTCCGGGGGTCGTTCTCTGTGGTCCCCCTCTGGTCCCCCGGCGCTCTCGCCGGTGGTCGCCTGTGGACGAACTGATCGCCCAGAACCCGCGTCCTGTGGATAAGGGGACCAAAAGGGGACCAGAACGCTTCCGGGAGCACTCCCGCGGGCGTCGGAGCGCATCACAGGCCCCTGGTCGCGGGGCTGCTGCGCCGGGCGTTCTTGCGTTGTCCGGCGGTGGAGAGGAAGGCGTTGGCCTGCTCGGCGGCGGAGGCGAGGTGGCGGTCGTCGGGGTGGAGATAGCCGCGCGTGGTCTCCATCGAGGCGTGCCCGAGGATGTCTTGCAGTACGTGCAGCGGGATGCCCGCGTCGGCCATCCAGGTTGCCCCGGTGTGGCGTAGGCCGTGCCGGGTGAGGTCGGGCAGTCCGAGCTTCGCGACGATGCCGTCCCAGTTGGTGGCGTCGCGGACGGTCGCGGTGGTGAGATAGCCGCCCTTCGGGCCGACCAGCAACGAGTCCTCGGGCTCCTTCCCGTCGGTGAGGCGTTCGAGCACTGGCCGGAGTGGTTCGAGGATCGGCACGCGGCGTTCTTTGCGGCTCTTGGTCGGTTTTGTAACCAGGCCGCCTTTGCCGGGGAAAACCTGCCGGCGGATCACGACGAGGTTCTTGCCGTAGTCCACGTCCCCGACCTGCAACCCGGAGACCTCCGAGGACCGTGCGGCGAGTAGCGCGGCGAGCATCACGAAGTCGCTGTAGGACTGATGCACCTTGCCGCACGCCCTGGCGAGGCGGTTGAGGGTCTTCATGTCCGGGATTGCGTGCGCCCGTGGGGAGGTGTGTTCGGCGGACTGGCCGCGGAAGGCGTTGCGGTTCAGGCTCCGCTTGGCGCGGTTCTTCGCAGGATTGATCTGGATCAGCCCGTCCCGCACGGCCTCATCGAGCACCCGCACGAGCGGGGCGATGGTGTTCTTGATGGTCGACGCGCCGTGACGCTGCTCCCACTCATCAATGGTGCGGTCGATGATCCCGGCGGTGATCTGGGTGACCGGCAGGTGCCCGAGCGCGGGCAGCACGCGCAGTTTCAGCCCGTACCCGTAGGTCTCGCCGGTGGAGGTCGGGTCCAGGCCCCGCGCCCACCGGTCGCCGATGGAGGTGACGAACTCCAGCAGCGTCATGGACACGTCCATGCCCTTGGTCGATGAGTTGCGGAGCTGGTCGAAGAACGCGTGCGCGGCCGCTTCGTCTCGCACGATTTCCGAGCGGATGACACGCCGCTTGGTGGTCGGGTCGGTCCACCGGGCTCGGGCGCGGATGCCGTAGGAGCGGCGCTCCATGTCTGTGGAGACCTTCACGCCGATCGGCGGGACCGGCTTGGGCTCGGCGGTCGGCTGCGGTTCAGCTCTGCGGGGCACGGTCGTGTTCCAGCTCGCTCAGCCAGCGGTCCACGGCGTCGAGCCGGTACCGGGCGATCCCGCCAAGCCGCAGGAACGGCGGCCCCGTGCCGGCCGAGCGCCACCGCGACAGGGTGGACTCCGAGACCTTCAAGTACGCGGCGACCTCACGGCTGTCCAGCAGGGGCGAGACGAGTGCCTCGGTCTTGTCGCTCACGACACTTCTCCGGTGTCCGGGTCGAGGTCGCGGTAGAACGCTTCCTCTGCCTCGCGGCGGGCCTGGACGTCGGCCATGACGAACTCCACGAACTCGGCGTCGCGGTCGGTGATCGGGATGTCCTCGATCGGGTCGCCGGGTTCCTCGCCGGGCCAGACAGTCTGCCGGGTGGGACGGTCGTGGTCGAGCCGGGTGCCGCAGGCGGCGACCCATTCGCGGAGCCGCTGGCGGGCGTCGGCGAAGTCGCGGTGCCAGCCGAGCGGTGCGCTGCCGTTCTGGTCCGGGTCGTAGGCGCAGAGCCAGTGAAGGTGCAGCGCGCTCAGCTCCCACAGCAGCTCCGGGTGCATGTGCCAGGCGGGCGGGATCACGGAGGCGGGGAGCCCGTAGGTGTGGCGTAGCCAGTCC
This sequence comes from Nocardia cyriacigeorgica NBRC 100375, assembly GCF_000308555.1. GTDB lineage: Bacteria > Actinomycetota > Actinomycetes > Mycobacteriales > Mycobacteriaceae > Nocardia > Nocardia cyriacigeorgica. The sequence goes on from NZ_BAFY01000318.1 coordinate 27,447, forward strand.
ACCCAGCGGTTGAGCTCCAACCACTCGGCCTCGGCGTCCTCGGCACTCAGCAGGTTCCAGTTGATCGGGTGCGGCGGCTCGGCGATCAGCGGCTCGTCGTAGCCGTCGTCGTCCATCTGGTCCACATCCGAGTCGGGAACATCGTTCGTCGTGGCGTCGCCACCGGGTTCGTCGGACATGCTGGGCTCCTGTCTGCTCTCCGGCGCCGGTTCGTGCCGGGCCGTTGTGGCGGGCAGGTGCTCCGTGCCGCGACCGGCGTTCAGGTGCCGGAACGACGGAGCAGGGCTTCGATCTCGGCACGGTCGGCGGCGAGCTGGCCGGCGTCGGGACGCTTGGGCCAGGGGTGCAGGTCGGTGACGATCGGGGCCGCGGAGCGCAGCAGCACGATCCCGGTCCCGAACGGGAGCCGGCGGATGCGGTCGGGCGGGAAGATCGGCACCCGGCGCACGGACCGCTGGTTGGAGCGGGTGCCGTGGTCGCCCAGCGTCACGGAGTCGGTGTATTCGTCGCGTTCGCCGACCAAGGCGCTCAGGTCTTGCAGGTCCCGGCTGTTGGAAGCCCCGCCGAGGATGACCTTGACGATCGAGGCGTCCCAGATCGCGTTCGCCTGGTGCTCGTTCCACTTGTCCCGCGCCTGCGCGAGCGATTGGAGCACCGGCATGGTCGTGATCCCCGACCCGCCGCCTTCGGCCATCAGCGTCGGCAGCGACGGCAACGGCGAGAGGTTGGCTATCTCATCCAAGGCCAGCAGCATCGGCGGATCGAGCCGGGCACCGGCCGACCGTGCGGCCAGGCGGCGGGCGGTCTCGATGAGGTCTTCCACGAGCGCGGCGACCAGCGCGGCGCTGGCTCCCGCACCGGACCCGGTTGCCAGCAGGAACAACGTGCCGCGGTCGCGGATGAACGCTTCGGGATCGAAGCCCTCACCGGGGCCGGGCGATACGGCGTCGAGCACGCGCGGGTCCGCGAGGGAGCCGAGAGCCAAGGAGACGCCCTGCCAGATCGAGTCGCGGGTGCGGGGGTCGGAGTCGATCATCGCTTCCAGAGACTCGGCCCACCCGGTCGCAGCCTGCGTGGAGCCGGTCAGGATCGCCACCGCGTCAGCGGCCGCGGTCGGATCGAGAGTCCACCTGAACAGCTCGGCGGGCGGCCGATGGTCGATCGCTGCCGCGTGCAGCAGGGCTTGGAGCGCGGCCCGTGTCTTGCCCTCCCAGAAGCCTCCGCCGTCGACGCCGCCTGCGGACAGGCCGGTGCCGGCGGCGAGCCCGGTGGCGCGGATCATCGCCGTCTGCGGCGACTCGCAGCCCCGGATCGGTGACCAGCGCAGACCGGCGGGCAGACCCTCGGCCAAGTGTTGCGGGTCGAAGATCGCGACGGGGCCGATCCTGCGACGGGCGCGCATGGTCGCGGTGAGGTTGTCCGGCCTGGTCGAGGTGACGACGACGGCGCCGGGCGCGTCGAGGATCGCCGGGATCACCAGATGCAGGCCCTTCCCGGAGCGGGGCGGCCCGATCACCATGATCGAGTCCTCGACCGACGCCCACACGCCGGTGCCCTTGGAGGTGCCGAGCCGGTAGCCCACGTCCGCCGGCTTCGGGTCAGCCAGGCCGGGGCGCAGGTTTCCCGCGCGGCGCAGCAGCGCCTTCTCAGACGCAGCGGCGGCGACTTCGTGCCGTGTGGCGATCCCGGCCATGCGGCGCGGGTCGGTCTCGATCCGGTGGGTGTGGCGGCGCAACCGCAGCCACGCCCATAGCCCGCCGGTCACGAGGCCGGCGAGCAGCAGCCCGGCGACGATCCAGTAGACGACCGGGTTCAGGCCGTCCGCGTCGAGCGCCGCGCCGGGATCACCAGGGCGGAACAGCACACCGACCCCGGAAGCGGGATCGCCGGCCGGCTGGGGCGTGCCGGTCAGGAACGCGGCCACCGATCCCGCGGCGCGCAGGATCAGCGCGACGCCGAACAGGACGACCAGCCCGATCATCGCGGCGTTGGTCAGCTCGTCCCCGAACGAGCCGGTCTGCCGGCCCTGCTCGTTCACGGCACTCGCCGGATGATCGTGGTGCCGGAGACCCGGCCGAACAGGATGACCTCGATGACCTCGCCGGTCCGGTCGGCGCCGTTCCCGGCTGGGTCGATGAGGGCGCGCGCGGTGCCGGAGTGGGCGGCGTCGGTGTGCCCGGTGACGACTGCGACCGCCACGTCCTCGCCCGGAACGAACCCCTTGCCCTCGACGGTGTGAAACACCGGCCCGGCCTGCGCCGCCGGTTCCGGTTCGGGCTCGGGGCGGGAACGCCGGCGGCGGGCGGCGACGATGTCGGTGAACGTCGTGCCGTCCGCTTCGCGGACCTCGACCCTCGCCGGTGTCGTCCGGTCGTTCGTGGCGCGGTCGATGATCTGCCCGAACGAGGAGCGCCGCCACGGCGGCGCGAAAGGGTCAGGGTCCAACCGTTTCCCGTCGACGGTGACGGTCACGGTGCCGTCCTCGCGCACATCGAGCACGACGAGCGGAATGGACACCGGGACGGGCTCAGGCTCGGGCTTCCTCATAGCGTCGAGGTGAGCCAACGCCGCCATGAGAGCATGCGTGGCGCTCCTGGGCGTCCGCGCGCACGTACGAGCCGTGCAGGTCGAACCTCTGCCGCGTACGGAGGAATGTCGGACGTCTCTGGC
>NZ_BAFY01000317.1 GCF_000308555.1 Nocardia cyriacigeorgica NBRC 100375
GACGCCAGCCCGACTCCGTAGGTGGGGAACCAGTGCGGGTTGCTTGCCGGGGCTCGCCCCGCTACCTCTTCGAACGCTACCCACTTCGCGTCTGCCGCGCCTGATGCCGAAATGCCTGGGAGGCTGCTCCTTTCGGCGTCGGAGGAGCATTCCCCGTACGCTGATCGACCCCAACGCACTTCGCACAGCCTGGGCCCGGTGATGGGGCCTGATCGTGGGCGACTGCGGTGTCAGCAGACTTGTCAGCCCGGTATCAGGGCGATGTCAGCCCGGGCGGCGACGGTATTCCCATGACGAACACAGTGAACTACTCGACCAGCAACTCGACCGCTTCGGCCTGGACCGGCATGGTGCCCGTCGACGACACCGCCCTGTATGTGACCGATACCGGTGGTAGCGGTGTCCCGGTGGTCTACCTCAATGGCGCCTATGCCGACCACAAGCACTGGCGGAAGGTGATTGCCGAGCTCGGGCCTGGCCTCCGGCACATCTGCTTCGATGAGCGGGCTCGTGGCAAGTCCAAGCAGTCCGCCGACTATTCCTTCGAGGCCTGCCTGCGCGATATCGACGCCGTCCTCGACGCACGTGGGGTGGAGCGTGCGATTCTCGTCGGCTGGTCCTACGGCGGGGTGCTGGCCTGGCACTGGACCGACCGGAACCCCGATCGCGTCGCCGGCGTGGTGACCGTCGATTCCGCCCCCTACGGCCTCACCGGACCCGAGGGCGCCGAACGTATCCGGAAGCTGTTCCACCGCATGCGGTTCCTGCTGCCGCTGACCCGCCCGTTCGGCATGGCCGCGCGGATGAGCGCCGCCGAGCACGCCGAGGTCAATATCGAACTCAACGAGATCGCCGACGCCAGCGGGCCGGTGCTCGAGCGGCTGCGGCGCCCGGTGCGGTTTGTGGTGGCCACTGGCAACAGCCTCGGGAGTGAGGACGGCGAGATGGAGAAGGCACGGACCTCACTCGAGCCGGTATTCGCCAACAACCCGAATGTGGTTCTCAGCGCGAAGGTTTCCAGCAATCACTCCAAGATCCTGAGCAAGGACTTTCCTGCCATCGCCGACGCGGTCCGCGAGATCGCTGCATGAGTCCTGCTCCCCGTATCACGGACCTGGTCCGCCGGGCGTCGCCACTCGTGCGCCCGGCGGTCAGCCTTCAAGCCGAGGCCGACCGCTCCCTATCTGCTCACCGCGCGTAGGTATTCGCCTCGACGGTCCTGCGCCCAACCTTCGACCCGAGCCAGCGTGCGTAGCGGCGCGGGCCACGCGGCTCCCGGTGCGCCCGCCAGGCTCCCGACGGACTCAGCGCTCACCGGCGTGGCCATACTGCCCACACCAGCACCGCCAGCGGGACGCCGACCACCAGCACCCACCCGACCGCGATCACCGCGCCGCCCCGGCCGAGTGCCAACGCGCGAACGACAACCGAGGACGCAGCACCTCCACGTCCGCGACATGCATGACCCGGTTCAACTCGAGCGGGCCGAGATGATCCGGAGCGGGCAGGACCACCGCATCGGCCCCGGCGGCGCGTGCCTGATCCGCGACCGGCAACACCGAACGCTCGTCCGGCCACACGATCCGGTAGCCGAGATGCCGCGCGAACCGCGTCAACTGCGCGACGTCCCACTCGGGTGCGGTGCTCACCTCGTAATCGATCCATCCGAACGCGGTCGGCCTCATCATCTCCCCTGTCAGTCCCCTATTGGTGTGCGCCCACCGCCGGGGAACCGAGCTCGACCCGGCGGCGGGGCTGCGATCAGCTTTCCGCCGACGGGAGCGGGAGTTGTTCCTGTAGGGAACAATGCAGGTAAGGCGTTGGAACTCGATAGGGAAAGCGCAGGTGGATGGCATGACCGACGACCCGGATATCTTCATCGGTCAGCGGGTACGCCAGATTCGCGCGCGGCGGGGCATCACCCAGCAGGTACTCGCCGACCGGGTCGGGATCAGTCGATCGGTGATCGCGATGTATGAAGCCGGACTCCGGCCCGTGGATTCGCGCCGGACCCTGCTCGCGCTGGCGGCGGCGCTGGGTGTCACGATCGGCGACCTGACCGGGCACGAACAGGAGCGGCTGGACCCATCCGCCGCCGGGTTCCACTCGTCGGTGCCCGATATCGAAATCGCGTTGTGGTCGGCAGGCAACGTCACCCACACCGCGCCACCGCGCACCCTGGACGAACTGAGCACGGCCGCACAGCGTGCCGCAGAGCTGCGAATCGCATGCGACTATGCCGCCCTCGGGCCGATGCTCGCGCCAATGTTGACCGACTGCTCAGGCTCGCCACCGCGCCGCGAGGCACCTCGATCCTGCGTAATCCCACGTTCGGACCGGCCAACGTCCAGTTGTGGCGCATGTCGGCGGCCATGGAACGGCGCGAGCCGGGCCAGGTACTCGCCATCGCGCCGAGCCTTTCGGCGAACGACCTACCCGCGGAAGGGCGACGCGCGCAGTACTTCGTGGAAATCGGCCGCGCGCATGCGATGAAGCGCGACTACCGCAGTTCGCTGTACGCCCTGCTGCGCGCCGAACACACCGCCCCCCAGCATGTCCGGAACATGACCCACGTCCGCGAACTGGTCGGACACATGATGCGCACCGCACGACGCGACCTGACCACAGGAGAACTCGGCAAACTCGCGCAGCGCGTCGGCGTGGTACCCACCTGATCCGCCGATTCGCCCGTCCGGCTCAGCACAAGGGAGGCGAGCTTGGATATCAAGACCAGCCTGATCGTCGTAGGTCTCGTACTCGCGACGTTGCTGCTGCTCGCGATCATGGTGGCCGGGCTGGTCGCAGGGTTCGATGACTGGCGCAGTGAGCGCACCCGCAGACGCACCGGAGGAGGCAGGTCCTCCTCTCTCAGTGGCGAATCGGCCGAAAGCGGAAGCAGCAGCGGCGACGGAGGTGGCGGTGGCGGCGAATAACCGGCGGCACCGGCGCTGTGCCACCCAGCACGTGCGCCACTCACTCATCGGTTCGTGAGCAGGCCGGCCAGGTGCCGGACGTATTCCGCCCCCATCACCGCTTGCCCTGAGGTCGTGAAGTGGATGCGGTCGGCGCTGAGCAGGTTGACGCGGTCGTTGACGGGGTGGTTCCACATGTCGATGACGAGGGCGTTGTAGTCGTCGGCGACGCGGCGGGTCAGGTCGTTCATGGTTCGGATTCGCTTGTCCCAGTCGGCGAATGACGACATGACGAATGCTCGGCCGAGGGTGAAAGTGGTCAGCTGGGCGCCGGTGCGCGTCGCGGCGGCGTACATGCGGCGCATCGACTTCTCGATGGCGTCGAAGTCGGGGTCACGGCGCATGATGTCGTTGGGACCGCAGGGTAGATGCAGCAGGTCGGGGGCGAATTCGACGATGTTATCGAGCTGGTCGGTGAGGGTGTGGGCGGTGGTGGCGCCGATCTTCGCGAGGTTGCGGTATCGCGTGTCGGGGGCGAGGAGCCGCAGGACATGGGCGACGCGGTCTGCCCAGCCCGTGTTCGCGTAGCCGGGCGTGGGATCGCCGATGCCGGCGGACAGGCTGTCGCCGATGACGCCGAATCGGCGCCACGGGGCGTCGAAAAGCAATGCGGCGGCGGTTGTCTCGGAAAGGCAGAGCGGGTCGGTGTGTTCGGTCATTGTCTGCATGCGGTGGCCTTTCGGTTACAGCTTGCGGGTACGGGAAGTGATGCCGAGGGCCGTGGCAGCGGCCAGGACGGCGACGAGGGCGATGAACCACCAACCGTGCTGGAACGAGGCGCGTAGCCGGTCGGCGTCGAGTGAGCCGAGGACAGCGACCAGCACGGCCACGCCGAGCACGTAGCCGAGTTGGCGGGCGGTGTTCACTACGGCGCTGCCGGTGGCGGACTGGTCCGGGGGCAGGTCGACCGCGGCGGAGGCGATCATGCTCGGCAGTGCGAGGCCGATGCCGATGCCGGAGATCACCCAGCCGGGCAACACCGCGGTGAGGTATTGCGATGACGCGGGGTTGCTGACCAGCACCAGGAACACACCGGCCGCGAATAGCAGATTCCCCAGCGCGACGACGTAACCCACCGGCGTTCGCCGGAGCAGCCGCTGACCCACCGCAGCGAACACCGGCACCATGAGCGGGCCCGGGACTATGGCGAGTCCGGTTTCCATCGCGCTGAAGCCTGCCACGTTCTCCAGCCACAGTGCGATGCTCAGAAACCACGCGCCGAACGCGGTGCAGAAAGCCAGCACGGTGATATCGGCCCACACGAACGTCGGCACTCGGAACAGGGCAGGCGACACCACCGGATTCGGATGCCGCAGCATCCGCGCCACGAACAGGATCACACCGAGCACCGCGACGGCCAGTGTGGCAAGCGTGGCGGTCAGGGACCATTCGCTGCTCTGCACCAGGCCCAGCGACAGAGCACCGATCGCGACGATCAGCAGCGCCGCCCCCAACAAGTCGGGCATCCGAGCCCGTGTCCGCTCCGACAGGTTCGGCACCAGGCGCAGTGCCGCGAGCCCCGCCACCACACCGACTGGCAGATTGATCAGGAACACCAAGCGCCAGGACGCCTCCACCAACGCCCCACCGACGACGGGACCGAACGCTGCTGCCGCCGAACTCGTTGTCGCCCAGATCTTCACGGCTCCTGGCACCCGCTGCGGCGGCAGCACCGTGAGCAGCAGCCCCAAACTGGCGGGCGTCAATGCCGCGGCACCGACCGCCTGCACTACCCGGAACACCACCAGTGTCCACAGCCATGGTGCGACCGCGCAGGCCAGGCTCGCCAGTGTGAAGATGCCGAGCCCGACCAGGAATCCGGCCTTACGTCCGAAGCGATCCGACAAGCGCCCCGCCGGAATCAGCAGCGCCGCGTAGACGATGGCGTAGGCATTGAGCACCCAGCTCACGTCGGCGAGAGACGACTCCGGATAGGACTCGACGATATTCGTGAAGGCGACGTTGACGACGAAGACGTCGAGCATCGCCATGAAGGCGGCCGTACACAGGATCCACACGATCGCCGTCGACCGGACCGGGGCCGTCGTATTCGTGGTGAGCGATTGCTCGGCGGTTACGCCGTCCATCAGGCATTCCTCCTAGCCCGCATCGGGCTCGGCGATATACCCGGGCGCGACCGATGCGACGCCATAAACAATACGATCGGCCGTATGTATTTCACAACCCGCTCGCCCATGCGTACTGGGCGGCATACGATCGACCGTATGGTCACCACCGGGCACAAGACGGCCGAAGAGAGCGCCGACCTGCGGTTACAGCGCGGCGCGCGCTCTCGCCGGGCCGTCACCAGCCGCGCAGTCGACATCGCCTCGCAAGACGGTCTCGACGTCCTCAGCTTCGGACGTCTGGCCGGAGACCTCGGCATGAGCAAGGCTGGCATCCAAACCCTGTTCCGAACCAAAGAGGCACTACAGCTCGCGACCGTGGAAGCAGCGCAGGAAGCCTTCATCGAAGCCGTGGTCCGGCCCGCCGACGACTCCCCCGCCGGCGCCGCGCGAATCCGCGCGCTCGTCGATCGATGGATCGACTACGCCGCGCAACCGCTGTTCGCCGGCGGCTGCTTCTGGGGCGCGAACCTGCCGATTTTCGACAGTCGGCCCGGTCCGGTCCGGGATGCGCTACTAGCGCAACAGCGCGCTTGGCGGACGACTCTCGCGGCGCAGTTCGAGCGGGCCGTCACCGCGGGCGAGGTCGGCGACCTCGATCCCGAGGTAGCCGCCTTCCAGATCAGCGCGGTATTGAACGCGGTCAATCTGGCCCTGCGACTGGGTGAGGACGACAGCGTGAGCATGGCGCGGCAGGTGATCGACCGAATGCTCAGGGGCGATACCTGAGCCGGCAGTACCCGGCTCCGATGATTACTGCCGGCCACCGTCCGATGTTGTTGTGAGACCGAATCGTTCGGCGAACGCCGACATCTGGTCGCGCTGTTCCTCAGCGGTCGCGGCGGTCACGTTGACGACGATGCGCGTGACGCCGTGTTCAGCGAGCTGCTCGACGCGCTCGACCGTCGCATCGATCGAACCCCAGCGGGTGTACTCCAGCGCCGCAGGATCTCGGCCCGCGTCGGCGGCAGCCTTGCGGGCCAGGTCGAGCTGGAGATCGCGCTCGTCCTCGTCGAGCATGCCGCCGGCGAAATAGCCGTCGCCGCGCGTCCCGGCACGCCGTGCGGCGGCACGACTGGAACCGCCGACGTGGATCGGAAGAACCTCTGCCCCAGCGGGTTTCGGGTAGCTGCACAACTTCTCGAAGTCGAAGAATTCACCGTGATAGTCGACGCCCTCCGGCCCACCGGACCACAGCAGACGCAGCACGTCGATCGCTTCATCGGCCCGCCGCCCACGACTACGGAAGTCCACACCCATGGCCCGCGCCTCACCCGGCAACGCCCCGAGCCCGACGGTGAGCAACCGCATCCGCCCCTTGGAAAGCACGTCGATCGTGGCCAGCCGCTTGGCCAGCACCACGGGATGGCGGTACGGCAGCAGCAGTACACCCGTGCCGAGCAGCAGCCGCTCGGTGGTGGCGGCGACGAAGCTCAGACAGTCCAACGGATCGAAATACGGCAACGTCGGCGGCAGTTCCCCCGCACCATAATTCGCCCCCGGATACAACGCGATGTGATCCTGCACGTACAACGCCTCGAACCCACACCGCTCCGCGTGCCGCGCGAACGACACCAACCGATCAGGATCGGTCCCGTTGAACGGCGTCGGATAACTGATCGCGAACTTCATCCGATTCCCTTCCTCACCGCCCCGGCCCCGCGCCGGCGCAGATGGTCCACACCAGCGCCGAACGCTAAACCTTGCCGCCGACGTCAACGCAAGAACGCACGAACCAGAATCAGCTGGTATTGTACGGACAATCCCCGTACAGTAGTGGCAGGTATTTACTCCACGATTGCGCGCTGTACCCAGACTTGCCGGGCGGTCGTCAGAACCCAACGCGAGGTCACTGCAATGAGCACCAAAACCGAAAGATTCGAGATCAGGCTAGCGACCGAAGGCCGTAGCCAGATCGAAGAGGCGGCGCAGACCGTTGGCGAAACCGTGACCGAGTTCGTGCGGAACGCGGCGATCCAGCGCGCCGACCGCATCCTGGCACTGTCCAGTCGCACACTCATGTCCGCGGAACAGTTCGACGCGATGCTCGAGTCGCTCGATGTCGCCGATGAGGCCCCGGAGCTGGCCCAGCTGGCATCCCGCCCCCGGAGGTACGTACGCAAGTGACGCTGTTTTCAACAGCCCTCACATCAGAACACGATCTGTCGCAATTCGATTGCGGCAAAGCGGTTTTGAACGACTGGCTGCGCACCAAAGCCCTCGCCGCCGACAAAGGGATGACCAGCAGGACCTATGTCTGGATCATCGACGACGACCCGACAGTGAAGGGGTACTACTCGATCGCTCCCACGGTGGTCGATCGCGCTTCAGACGGTATCTCGAACAGCATGGCAGCGGGATTGCGGGCAGTGCCCGGATTTCTGCTCGCCAAATTCGCCCTCGACAAGTCTCTGCAAGGTCAGGGCTACGGTGCCGACCTACTCCATGACGCGATCACCAAGATGATGGGTGCCGCGCTCGTTTCAGGTGGCCGACTGATAGTGGTAGATGCCATCGACGACGCGGCAGCCGGCTTCTACCAGAAGCATGGTTTCATCCCGGTCTCGAACAGCCCCGGTCGTCTGGTCATCAAGATGTCGACGGCACTGAAGGCGTTCGGCATCGGCTGATACGCAGCAAGCCGATCCCCGTTACAGCGAACATCGCGGCTGGTGATCGATATGGCTGCAGGTTTTCGGCCACGTCGCTGAAACTTCAGCGTGAGAACGTCACGTGAATCGTTCCGCTCTCAGCGACTTCACTGTTCACCGTGTACCCGCTCTCCAGCTCGCGCAGGTCGTCCCACAGCCGCTCGCCGCGGCCGAGCAGGATCGGGGCGATCCCGACGTGCAGTTGATCGACGAGGCCTGCGGCCAGGTAGGTGCGGACGACGGAGATACCGCCGCCGATGCGGACGTCGAGGTCGCCTGCCGCCTTCTGCGCCAGGGCGAGGGCGTCTTCGGGGGTGTCCTGGAGGAAGTGAAAGGTGGTGCCGCCCTCCATCTCCAGCGTCGGGCGCTGTTCGTGGGTGAGCACGAAGACCGGGACGCCGAAGGGCGGGTTGGGGCCCCACCAGCCCTTCCAGTCCGGGTCACCGGGGTGAGCGTGCAGGCCGAACATGCCCGCGCCCATGATCTCGGCTCCGACACCCTCGAAATACGCGGCGGCGTACTTGTCGTCGACGCCGGTGGTGCCCGCGCCGGACGTGTCGCCGAAAACGCGCTCCCGGAAGGTGCGGGTCGCGACGTAGGACGCGACGAGGCGGCCCCAGTCCTGGCCCATCGGGTCCTCCGGAGTCTGATCCGTGGTCGTCGCGTATCCATCCAGCGAGATATTCAGATCGACGCGAACCCTGCCCATGACCACCCCTTCAGCTGATTGCAAAATGCAAGCACTAAGTTAGACAGTGCAGCGCCAGGCGTCAAGACGGACAGAGAAAGCGCGCGCGGCCGGCCGGAGATCCGAGGCCCCACCGCAGGCGCTAGTCGACTTTCAACACCCGGGTGTTATCCGGCCCGAGAGCCACGCCATCTGCGGCGATCGGCGCCAGCGGCGGGACCGGCGTGCCGCGCTCGTCGACGAGGGCGGAGTGGCTTTCGCCAGGCCCGAACGCGTGCCGTTCACCCCACTGCCGCAGCGTCACGATGACAGGGAACAGGTCGCGGCCGGCTTCGGTGAGCACGTATTCCTGGCGGCGACCGGAGGGTGCGGTGTGCTGGGCGATCAGTCCGTGGTCGGCGAGCTTGCGGAGGCGGTCGGTGAGGATATTGCGGGCGATGCCGGTACGGCGCTGGAATTCGGTGAACGATCGGGCGCCGTCCATGGCGTCGCGGATGACGAGCAGGCTCCACCGGTCGCCGACGAGATCGAGGGTGCGGGCGACCGGGCAGTGGGGGTCGGTCCAGCTTGTGGCGCGCTCCATGCCGCCTCCAATCAGTTGCAGATTGAAACCATCGTGCCTTATCGTCTGATTAGTTGCAATTTGCTACCGATTGGACCGAGATGAGCGTTCGGCAGCGAGCTCTGCTCGCACTGGGGTGTGGTGTCGCAGTCGCGAGTATCTATGCGGCGCAAGCGATTCTGGAGCCGATGGCGCGTGATCTCGGCGTTCCGGCCGAGCACGCGGGGTGGTTCGTCGCTGCCGCCCAGCTCGGCTACTTGATCGGCCTGATCCTGCTGGTCCCGCTCGGCGATGTGGTCGCCGACCGGCGCAGGCTCATCGCCGCGCACCTCGCGCTGATCGCCGCTGCCCTCATCGCGACCGCTACGGCACCGGTCGCGTGGGTGGCGTTCACCGCGCTCGCGGCGACCGGAGTGCTAGCGGTCGTCGTGCAGACCACGGTCGCGTACGCCGCGTCGGTCTCGGCGCCTGGCGAACGCGGGCGGAATATCGGGGTGGTGACCGCGGGTGTGGTGGTCGGCATTCTGGGTGCGCGAGTCGTCACCGGGGCGCTCGCCGACCTGGGCGGCTGGCGCAGCGTTTACGGTGTGCTCGCCGGGCTGTCGGTCGCCCTCGCCGCGCTCGTCCTCGTCGCCCTGCCGCCGCACGAGGTACTGACGTCGCCCGAAGCGCTGGCGCCGCCCGAAGCACTGCCGTCGTGTGAAGCACCGTCGTTGCGCGAAGCACTGACGCCGCACGAAGCGCCGTCGCCCGCGCTCCCGGCACCCGCCGCCTACCGCCGAGCCGTGGCCGCACTCGGCGGGCTGTTCAGCGAGCGAAACTTCTTGGCACACGGGCTGATCGGATTCTTGCTGTTCGCCGCGTTCGGCACCCTGTGGAGCGGATACGCCGTGGCGCTGGCAGACGGCCCATGGCACATGAGTGAAAGCCGGATCGGACTGTTCGGCGTGGCCGGGGTCGTCGGCGCGCTCGGCGCGGCACGCGCGGGCCGGTGGGCGGATGCGGGCCGGGCGAAGACGGTGACCGGCGTTGCGCTCGCCCTGCTTATCGTCTCGTGGGCCGCGATCGCGCAACTGCCGCGGTCGCTGTGGCTGCTCGCGGCCGGGGTCGTGATACTCGATTTCGCGGTGCAGGCCGTCCACGTGAGCAATCAGCATGCGCTCACCGCCAAGTATCCGGATCGCGTCAGCAGCGTCATCGGCGGCTACATGGTGTTCTACGCACTCGGCTCCGCCCTCGGCGCGGCCGCCACCACCGCCGTGTTCAGCGCGCACGGCTGGGCGGGCTCGTGCCTGCTCGGCGCGGGATTCGCGGCGTGCGCACTCACCGTCTGGTCCATCGCACGACGGCACCCACACAGACGAGCGATCGACACCGCGCGGTCCGAGCCGCTGACTCCGGATTCGGCGAGCCGGGCGGGCGCCGATGGCCGGCCGCAATCGGTCCGGTATCGCGGCGCGGAGGTCTGCGGCACGTGCAGACCGACCTAGTATTCCCGTGTGGGACTGCTCTTCGAAACACGCGCCTCGGATTCACCGTGGGTCGAATCCATCTGGACGTGCCGTGCCGACGAGGTCTCCACGATGACGTCGGTCGCCAGCGAGACCTGGGGCCTGGCGTTCTGGGAGCAGGACGGGCAGCGGTATGCGGCGGTGACCGGGCCGGAGACCCGCGCGGGGACGGCGCCGGTGCCCGAGGGCGCGGTGTTCACCGGTGTTCAGTTCGCGGTCGGGACATCGCTGCGCAGCGTCGCCACGCCGACGCTGGTCGACGGCGGGATCGTGCTGCCGGATGTGAGCGATCGGAAGTTCTGGCTCGACGGTGCGCACCGGGAGATTCCGGGCCCCGATGACGTCGAAGCGCTCGTCGAACGGCTCGTCCAGGAGGGCGTGCTGGTGCGCGATCCGCTGGTCGCCGCCCCCCTACGAGGTTCACCGCCGGACGTCAGCGACCGCACCCTGGAGCGCCGGTTCCGGGCCGCGACCGGACTCACCCACGGCGCGGTCCGTCAGATCGAGCGTGCCCGCACGGCGGCCTTCCTGCTGATGACGGGCGAGACGCCGGGCGATGTCGTCGCCAAGCTCGACTACTACGACGAACCGCATCTGGCCCGCGCGCTGCGCCGCTACGTCGGGCGCACCGCCGGACAGCTGCGCACCCAGACTGGCGGCGCGATCGCCCTCGATGCCACTCAGCGCACCACGTCGTAGATCAGCTTGGTGACCCCGTTGGAGTAGCTCGCCGAATCCCGCAGGCGCAGCTGCTGCTTGTCGCGATCGGTGCGCGGGAACAGGTATTTGCCCGCGCCGAGCAGCACCGGGAACACCAGCAGGTTGTAGCGGTCGATCAGCTCGGCCTCAGCGAGGCGCAGGGCCAGCTCGGCGCTGCCGTGGATGAAGATGCCGCCGCCGTCGGTCTGCTTCAGCTTCGCGACGTCGTCCTCCGAGCGCAGGATGGTGATCGGGCCCCAGCCGTCGATCAGGGCGTCCTCGGTCAGGCTGGAGGACACCACATACTTCGGCAGATCCTTGTAGGCGGCGTGGTCCTCGGAATCGCGCCAGATCGGGGCGAAGGCCTCGTAACTGCGGCGGCCGAACATCAAGGCCCCGGTATCGGCGAGCTCCTCGGCCTTGAGCGAGTAGGCCTCCGGGACGAACTCGGTCTGCATGACCCAGCCGCCGCTGCGATGTCCCTCGGCCGTGCCGCCCGGCGAATCCACGACGCCGTCCAGCGACATGAAGCCCGTGTAGACGAGTTCGCGTGCCATCAATTCCTCCTGATTGTGTGCTTCGGCTTGTTCTCGTGGCCAAGCTTATGAACGGCCAACGGCGATGTCTTGGACGAAACCGACACCCGCGAGTTCTGTCGTCAGCCGGCCCGTGACCTGCTGATCTGCCGCCTCAGCGACGGGCGCGCGGCCTCCCGTTAGGCTGACCCGGGAATGTCGGGCGAGCCGGGAGCATGGGAATTGAACACCTATCCGGGCGGGTGGCCGCCGCCGCAGGGGCAGCAGCAGAATCGTCGACTCCTGGTCGTGCTCATGCCTTTTCTGGTGTTGGCCCTGGTCGCCGCCGCGGTCGGCATCGGGTTGCTGGCGCGCGGCGCGGTAACGACGGAGATCACCGGCACCGCGACCGCGATGGCCGACGGCTCCACCCCGAAGAATGTGCTGGCCGACGGCGCGGTGCGGGTCGGCGAGGAGGACGCGAAGGTGACCGTCCGGATCGTCATGGACCTGCAATGCCCCGCCTGCAAGGCCTTCGAGGAGGCCAACGGTTCCGTGCTCGAGGATGCCGTGCGCGACGGCACCGCGGCCGTCGAATACAGCGTCATCACCTTCCTGGACAGCATGAGCGAAACCGAATACTCCTCCCGGGCCGGCAACGCATCGTTCTGCGTCGCCAACAGCGGCCTGGACAATTACCAGAGCTGGCTGTCGGAAATGTATGCCCAGCAGCCGGTCGAGGGCGGCGAAGGCCTGCCCGACAGCGAACTGATCGATATCGCCGAATTCGCCAGATACACCGATTCCGCTGTGGCCGAATGCATTACCAACAGGCAGTACGACAGCTATCTACGCACGAAGACCACCGAAGTCCTCGCCACCGGCATCACCGGCACGCCCACCGTCTACGTCAACGACGAGGAAGTCACCGACCGCAACGCCCTCATGACTCCTGGCGGCCTCGCCTCGGTGATCGCGGCCGCGCGGTGAGTTAGCCGCGAATGCCTGCACGAGCCGCCGCCGCGGGTGGATCATGGGGCGGACAACGTTGTCGGCGGAGGGATGGCGGCATGGCGCGAACCTGGTCGAGGCGACAATTTCTGCAGGTCTCCGCGGTGGGAGCCGGCCTGCTCGCCGTGCCGGGGCTGATCGGCGGATGTGATGCGGTCGGGCTGGGGAACACCCTGGAGAAGATCAGAGACGCGGGTGTGGTGAAGGTCGGGTATTCCGGCGAGCGACCCTACGCCTACGACGACAACGGTCTCGTCGGCGCCATTCCCGCGGTCGATCGCGCGGTATTCGAGCGGCTCGGCGTCGACCGGCTCGAAGGCGTGCTCGTGCCGTTCCGCAGTTTGATCGGCGGGGTGAATTCGGGGGCTTTCGACGTGATATCGGCGGGCATGTTCGTCAACAAGGCCCGCTGCGAGCAGATCGCCTTCAGCGAACCGATCTACTGCGCGCAATCGGCATTGCTGGTGCGCCGGGGTAATCCGCGGCAGCTCATCGACTTCGATGCGGTGGCCCGCACCGGTGCGACCGTCGCCGTGCTGGCCGGTGCGGTCGAAGAGTCGTATGCGCGCGGAGCCGGCGTCACGGACGAGAAGATCAGGGTGGTCGGCGGCCAGGACGAAGGTCTCGCACAGGTCGCGCAGGGACAGGTCGACGCCTTCGCGCTGACCAGTATTTCCCTGCGCGCCATGCTCGAACGGGCCAGTCAGTCCGCGCCCTCCGGCCCAGACGGCGGCCCGGCGGTATGGGCGGGCGAGGTCGAGCTGACACCGCCGTTCACCGCGATGGTGGACGGGAAACCGCGGCTGGGCTGCGGTGCCGCGGGATTCCGGAAAACCGACGGATCCCTGCGTGACGCCTACAACCGTGAATTGGCCGTGCTCCGCCGGGAGGGCCGGATACTCGAGCTCACCGCACCGTATGGATTCACCGCGGCCGAAATGCCGGATTCTTCGGTCCGGACCGAAGATCTGTGCACAATCGACAGCGGCGGCAGTGTCCGTGGCCCGCTGCCACGGTAGAACCGCTCGCAGGATCGGCCCGAACGCCCAAACGCAACTCGCCTCGGCTGATGTGGGGAATCCATGAAAGATTCACGAGGGCAAGAACAACGGCACCGGCGCGCAGACATCGATGCGCCGGTCACCATCACCGCCGCCGCGCTGACGATACTGTTCCTGACCGTCGGCGTGACGTTCTCCGACGAGATGCGCGTGGCCGGCGAACACATCTACGCCTTCATCGCCCGGCAATTCGGCTGGGTCTTCGTGATGTCGACGGCCGGGTTCGTGTTCTTCATTCTCTATCTCGCGTTCAGCAAGTACGGGCGAGTGAAACTCGGCGAGCCCGGCGACGAACCCGCGTACTCGACGTTCTCCTGGATCGCAATGATGTTCGCCCTCGGCGTCGGCATCGGCCTGATCTTCTACGGCGCCTACGAGCCGGTGACATTGTGGGCGGAGCCGCCGCCCGGCGGTCCGGAGCCGCGCACCGACGCGGCAGCCGTGGTCGCCATGCAGTACTCGATCTTCCACTGGGCGCTGCACCCGTGGGCGTTCTTCGGTGTCGCGGGCCTCGCCTTCGCCTACGCGACCATCGTCAAGGGGCGGCCGTCGCTGGTCAGCGCCACGTTGAAGCCGTTGATGGGCAAGCGTTCCGACGGGTTGGCCGGGCGGGGCATCGACACCTGGGTCATCGTGACCACGATGGTCGGCAATGCGGTGACGCTCGGCCTCGGCACGTTGCAAATCGTCGCCGGGCTCGGCTTCATCTCCGATATCGAAAGTTCCACGCTGGTGCTGGTTCTCGTGGTCGGATTGCTGACCGCCGCCTTCATCTTCTCGGCGGTCGCCGGGGTGGACAAGGGCATCAAGCGGCTCGCCGATTTCAATACGCTGCTCGCCATCGCGCTCGGACTGTTCATTCTGGTGCTCGGACCGTTCTCGTTCATCTTCAATCTGCTGTCGCAGGCGATGGGCGGGTATATCTTCAACTTCCTGCCGATGTCGTTCGAGACCGGCGCCTTCGCCGACGGGCAGTGGATGCAGGATTGGACCGTCTTCTTCTGGGCGTGGGGAATCTCCTGGGCGCCCTACGTCGGCAGCTTTCTGGCGAAGATCTCCCGTGGGCGCACGATCCGCGAATACGTTTTCGGGGTACTGATCGCGCCGAGCCTGGCGACCATCGTCTGGTTCTCCATTCTCGGCGGCGCGGCCTTGGATCTGCAATTGAGCGGGGAACGCGATATCGCCGCGGTCGCGTCGGAGAGCGCCCAAGCCGCGTTCTTCGAAGTGCTGGCGGCCTTCCCACTGTCCACCGTCACCAGTATCGCGGTGATCATTCTGGCCGGTGTGTTCTTCATCAGCGGCGCGGACGCGGGCGCCATCGTGCTCGGCACCTTCTCCTCGAAGGGCGCCGACGAGCCGAAGAAATGGCTGGTGATCGCCTGGGGCCTGCTCGTCGGCGCGGTCGCCTTGACGCTGCTGGTGGTCGGCGGGCTGGACGCGCTGCAATGGGGCGCCATCGTTGTCGCCTCACCATTCGTCTTGATTCTGGTGGCGATGTGTGTCGGGCTCGGGAAAGAGCTACGCGCGGATGTGAAGGCCGGGCGGGTGACGATGGTGGGTAAGAGCACCGAAAAGATCCGGGCCCGCAGCGCATCGGTGTCGAGAAAGTACCGGCCCGAAAACTGACCCGACTCGCCGCCGTCATGGGCGAATTCCGCGATTCGGTGGCGCAGTCGTCTCCGATCAGGCAATCATTTCCGATGCAGGTGCGTTTTGCGTGATCCTTCCGTGTTCGTTCCGACGATAGGAGAGATACGTGCGTACATTCCCTGCTCTATCCGCCGCGATCGCCGTCATGGGGATCGGTGTGGCCACCGCCGCCCTGGTCGGTCCTGCCGGTACTGCCGAGGAAACACCCACCGTGGTCTACGAACTCAACGCCCAGCCCGCCCCGAGCCCGCCCTCCTCCGGACCTGCGACACAGTCCCAGCAACCAGCGAGCCCGCCGTCCCCGGCCAGCACACCTACAATCCGGGACCACCCGAACCGGAAAACGGCGATGACGGCTATGAGGGCTCGGACGAGGACGACGACGAGTAACCCTCCCGCCGCAACACCACCGTCCGGCTGGTCGGCATACCAGAGCGGAGAGCCGGACGGTGGCATTCGCGCTGCTGCGATGAATGGGTGGCCTTCGCCCGGATCTGAACGCGTGAGCGCGATCCCCCGCTAGCATGGTGCCATGTCCACGCCGCAGATCGAGCGTCCTGACCTGCCCGAATACATGACGTGGGAGGAGCTCGAGCGGCTTCCCGAAGAGCTGGCGAGCCAGATCGAGCTATGGGACGGGCGTGTGGTGTGGGTTCGGCGCGGGCCGTTCGAACACCAGCAGTACACCGGCCTACTGTGGACAGCGCTACGCCGCGCAGCAGGCCGCGAGATGTCGGCGACTACCGATTCCGGTCACTGCTGGCAAGTGGGTATGGAGACGAATGTGTTCCTCCAGCCCAACGGCAAGTCAGACTTCGTCACGCCGGATTTCCTGGTCTTTCGCTGCCTCGAGTCGGATTACCAGGACATCCGCTCCAGTGACGTGCTCCTCGCCGGCGAGGTGCTGTCACCGTCCAACACCCAGACCGACATCGAGGCCAAGAAGGCCCGCTATGCGAGCAGCGGAATCCCCTGGTACTGGGAGGTCCGCCTCGCTCGCGACCCACGCGGAATCGCCAGTGTTCGCGCCTACGGCTTGGACATCAACCATGCCCAGCTCCCGGATGGCGTCCGCCCACTCCGCCGCGCCAATTACCTCGTTGCGGCGGAGTGGTTCCCGGGCGAGACGACCGGCATCGACTTCGAGCATCCGTTCCCGATTCATGTTCCCTGGACCGAGCTCAAGTTCTGATCCTGATGCGGCACAGACTTCCTGTGCCGCATTACTCAGCGGTTGGCGGCGATGATGAGGTCGGCGGCCTTTTCGCCGATGACCACGGCCGGGGCATGGGTGTGACCGCGGATGATGGTCGGCATCACCGAGGCGTCGGCTACCCGCAGGGCCTCGACGCCGCGGACCTTCAGGTCCGGGGTGACGACACTGGCGGCGTCGGTGCCCATGCGGCAGGTGCTCGTCGGGTGGTAGAGGGTGTGTGAGTGCCAGGTGAGGGCGTCTTCGAGGGTCTGCTCGATGGTCGGCTGCTCACGTTTGGGCTGCAGGAAGCGGCCGATCTTGGCGCCGAGTGGCTCGGAGGTCATGATGCGGTGCGCGGTGCGCAGTCCGGCCATCAGGGCGGCGCGGTCGGCGCCGTCGCTGTCGGACAGGTACTTCGGGTCGACAACGGCCTTGGCCAGCGGATCACCGGAGGCGAGGGTCACGGTGCCGCGGCTGCGTGGCCGCAACAGGATCGGGCCGATCGCGATGCCGTGGCCGGGGGCCACACCGATCCCTTCGTCGTAGAACGGGGCGGGTCCGAAGATGATCTCCAGATCGGGCAGCTCCAGCTCGGGCCTGCTGCGCACGAACCCGTACGCCTCACCCACATTGGAGGTGAGCATGCCGCGCCTGCGCACCAGGTAGTTGATCAGCTCGAGCGGCTTCTCCGCATCGAACAGGGTGCCGGACTCGACGGCGAAACCGATCAGCGAGATCAGGTGGTCGGTGAGATTGCGGCCCACTTCGGGAAGGTCGTGCACCACCGGAATACCGTGCGCGCGAAGCTGTTCGGCGTCGCCGATGCCGGACAGTTGCAGCAGTTGCGGGCTGTTGATCGCACCGCCGCACAGCACCACTTCCTTGCGGGCGCGCACGGTCTTGGTCACGCCGTTCTCGCGGTATTCGATGCCGACGGCGCGGTTGCCCTGGAACAGCACCCGGCTCGCCTGCGCTTCGATGATCACGGTGAGGTTCGGCCGTTTGCGTGCGGGCTTCAGGTACGCGTCGGCGGTGCTCCAGCGGGCGCCGCGCTGCTGGCACACCATGGTCTGGGTGAACCCTTCCGGCTGCGGCAGGTTCGCGCGCTCGGTCTTGAAACCGGCGTGCTCGGCCGCGGCGAGGAAGTCGGCGGTCCAGCGGCTGGCGCTGCGCTGGTGCGAGATGTGCAGCGGGCCATCACGGCCCTCGTCGGGTTCGGCCGCGCCTTCGACGGATTCGATGCGCTTGAAGTATTCGACGACGTTCGCGAACGACCAGTCCTCCCCCGCGGCTCGGGCCCACTCGTCGTAATCGGCGGCGTATCCGCGCACCCACATCATCGCGTTCATCGACGACGATCCGCCGAGCATCTTGCCGCGCGGCCAGAAGATCTGCCGGTCACCGAGTTCCGGCTGCGGGGTGGTGAGGTAGTTCCAGTCCAGGTCGGTCTGGAACAGCTTGGAGAAGGCGGCCGGAATGTGGATGGCCTGATTCTTGTCCTCTGGCCCGGCCTCCAGGGCGATGACCGTGTCGGACGAGCGCTCGCTGAGCCGTGCGGCGACCACCGCACCCGAGGAGCCGGTACCGACGACGACGTAATCGGCGATGCTGTTGGTGCTCATGATTTCTCCAGTCGTGGTGTGAGTCGGCTCAGCCGCGCAGCGCGGAGGCGAAGATCGCGGGCAGACGGGTCCAGCCGGGGTCGGCGCCGAATCCGGCGAGCAGTTTGCCGGTGCCTGCGGCGGTCTTGTTGCCGACGAACCACGGCGGCTTCGGCGAGATCGCGAACTCACCGTGCAGCAGCGACCGCGGCGCGGGACGGAACGGGCCGCGCACCACGGTGCGCTGTACCCGGTCGATCAGCCAGGCGTTGTGCACCACGCCGATGCCGCTCTGCACGTCGTCGAGGGTGTGGCCGGGGAAGGCGCCCCAGGAGGCGGTCGGCGTCAGATAGCCGACGCCGGTCCAGGCGTTGATCGCGATGGTGCCGTATCGCAGGTCCTCGATCAGTTCGTCGAAGGCCGCGCCCAGTTCGGTGATCGTGTCAGGCTTGGCGATGATGTTGACGCCGAGCGTGCCGGTGAAATCATCGTTGGCGGTCCTGGCCGCGGCCCGCGCGAAACTCGCTCCCGTTCCCGGTAGTTCGACCACACCGAGCACCGGCGCGAAATATTCGTCGGACAGCAGCGGTTCGTGCATGGACGGCTCGATCCCGGTGACGAGCACCCGCTTGCCGTCGGGCCCGAGGCGTTCGGCTCGCGGGTAGGACGCGAGGGCCATGGCGACGCGGTCGTCGCTGCCCGGATAGTAGGCGCGCCGGGCGGGCGCGTTCGCGAGCGCGGTGCGCAGCGCGTCGAGGAACTGCTTCTTCTGCGGCCAGTCGGCGGAGATGATCAACGACTGCGAGGCCACGCAGTTGTAGCCGCCGTTGTGCAGTCGCTGGGTCGCGACGTGCTCGGCCTGGAATGCGATATCGGCCGGACTCCATTCGCCCGGCAGCACGATCGTGGGCGAGACACCGCCGAGTTCACTGGTGACCGGTTTGGTCAGCTTCGGAGTTCCGGCCAGTTTCCGTTCGGCGGCCTCGGCGCCGGTCCCCCACACGATCGCGTCATGCGTCTTGGCGCTGCCGGTCATATGCACGTGGGCGACGAGGTCATGGTTGACCAGATACCCGCCCACTTCGGCCCCGCCGGTCAGCAGCCGCACCGCGCCGAGCTCGATCAGCGGCGCGAGGATCTTGCCGAACACCGGCAGCAGCGGGTCGGTGATCGGGTTGAGTTTGAGCGCGACTACCCGGTTGTGCGCGATCAGCTCGTAGAGGGTGTCCAACGGCGCGATCGAGGTGATGTTGCCCGCGCCGAGGACCGCGCCGATGCCGTGGGTGCGGCGCGGATCGAGTTGGGCCAGCCCGGCATTGGCCTTCGCCGCAGCGCTGCTCACGCCACGCCGCAACCAGACCTGCGCGCTGAATCCGTTGAGCAGCAGCGCGTCGAAAGTACTCGCGGGCAGCACGTCGACGGTGACGTGATCGCCCGCTGCCCCGAAGGAAGCCTTCTCGAGCGGGCTCTTGCCGTGCGCCAGCGCATCGAGGGTGCCCGACAGCGCGCCGAGCGCGGCCGCCAGCACATACGGGCCGGACATCCACTCCTCGCCGATCAGTGGCGACGAAGGTGCGAGTCCCTTGATCCCCGCGGCCGCGTCCACCCACTCCTGCGCGTGCCGCCCGGTGAGTTCCCGAATCCGGTCGAGCAGTTCGCGCCGGCCCGCCAGCGGCAGCGCCGCCCATCTCTTCTCGCCCTCGACGAGCTCGGACAGAGCCGCGTCGACGGCGGCGTGAGTCGATGGCGCCAGGTTGGTTACCACGTTCGGTCCTCCAGGATGGATGAGCGGTTGGGCGAGCTTCCCGCATACCGGGACGTTCCCAGTGTGTGACGGGGGACACTGTCCAGACCAGGTGCCACGGTTGTGGACCACACCCGCCGGGTTTGTGCCCGTGCACAAACGGCCCGGAGGGTTGGCCCGTGACCCGACGCCGATCCGATCGCATGGAGACCGCGGTCGACGAATGATCGGCGCCCGCCGTCGGGCACTCGGCGTATACCTTTGCCGATGGTTAACCCACTACATCGGACGGACTGAACCTTCAACCCGCCGCCCGAGGCCGGCCCGGTCCACAATCCGCACCCGATGCGACAACCACAGCCGGCGCCGATGGATTTGTGTCCATGCACAACATGATGTGGCGCGAGTCACGCCCGAGCGCGTAGGCTGCTGACGTGACCGCACCACCGCCGACTGCCCCGACGCGCGCCCCCCGGCTCGCCAAGGAACTGCTCGCCCATGTCGAGCCGATGGCAGACGAGCTCGTCACCCGGATCACCGTCGCCGATCATTCCTACGCCGATCCGGGCCTGCTCACCGCCGAGGAACTGCGCGAGGCGTGCCTGGCCAACTTGACCGAGATCATCGGCGCGCTGGCGGGCCGCCCCGCCCGGCTGCAACCGGCGCGGGCCGTCGGACGGCTCAAGGCCGAACGCGGCGTCCCCATCGCCGCCCTCCTGCACGCCTTCCGGCTCGGCGGGCGGATGATCTGGGAGGAACTCACCGCCCGCTCCGTCGCGCCAGGCGATCCCGAACTGCGTGATCTCGCCACCGAGCTGTGGGAACTCATCGACACCTATTCCGATACCGCGGTCGAGGCCTACCGCGAGACGGAGATCCTGCTCGCCCATGCCGACGCCCAGACCCAGAGCCGGTTGATCCGCACGCTCTTCGACGACAACTCCGGCAATCCGGCCCGCGTGCTGACGGCCCTGCGGACATTGGGCCTGCCGGAGAGCGGAACCTACGCGGTGGTGTCGATCGAGCCCGCCGATCCCGGCGCCGCGCTACCGGGCAATCTGGTCAGCGCGATGAAGGATGCCGGGGTGCG
Organism: Nocardia cyriacigeorgica NBRC 100375; assembly: GCF_000308555.1. Taxonomy (GTDB): domain Bacteria; phylum Actinomycetota; class Actinomycetes; order Mycobacteriales; family Mycobacteriaceae; genus Nocardia; species Nocardia cyriacigeorgica. The sequence goes on from NZ_BAFY01000317.1 coordinate 21,080, forward strand.
CTCGGTGTGGGATTCGCAGATCGACGCCCACGTGGGGTTGCTGTGCCCTGGATCGCCCGCCGGGATCGACCGGGCGGTGGCGAAGCTGGCCGATCTGGTCGACGGACGGATCGGCCTGAGCACGAATTTCACCAGCCCGCAAGGCATTCCGGGCGCCCTCGCCGAGGCCAGGCTGGCGGCCCGCAGCGCCAGGCCCGGCGCGCGCACCCCGGTTCGGTTCGGCGATCAGCCCGTCGCGCACCTGCTGGTGATGCTGCCGGAGGCGAGCAGGCAGGCCGCCGCCCAGATCCTCGGGCCGGTGCTGCGGTTGCCGGAGCCCGAACGCGACGACCTGATCGCCGCGCTGCACGCCTGGTACGACTGCGCGGGCTCGACCGCCGCGGCCGCCGAACAGCTGCACTGCCATCGCAATACCGTGCGCTACCGCCTGCGCAAGCTGCGCGATCTCACCGGACGCGACACCACCGACCCCGTGCAGTCCGCCGAGCTGCATCTGGCATTGCAGGCCGTCACCCTGCTCGGGCCGGGACCGGCCCCGGAGACTATTTCCTGACTCAGCCGTAGTGGCAGACGTAGTGCATGGTCTGGCGCACCTCGATATCGAACGAGCTGTCACCCGGCACCGAGAACGATTCGCCCGCCCTGTAGACCACGGCCTCGTCCGCACCGGCGAAGGTGACCGCGCATTCGCCCTCGATCAGCTCCATGACCTCGGGTGCCGCGGTACCGAAGGTCAGGGTCGCCGGCTGGATGACGCCCACCGACTTCTTGGTGCCGTCGGGCAGCTCGAGGCTGTAGCTGACGCACTTGCCGTCGAAGTAGACGTTGGCCTTCTTCGCGACGCTGACATTCTCGAACTGCGACATGATCTCTTTCCCGTGGTGAGCCGGCGGGCGTCAGCCTACTTCAGCCAGTCCGCCGATCAGTCACCCCACCCGCCGGAATCGATGATCTCGTCCCAGGTCAGATAGGGAAGTTCGGGGTGGCGCTGGTGCACGATCTCGCCGGGCAGGGTTCCGGGCATGGCCTTGCGTGGGTCGGCGAGGGCCTGGGCCTCGATGATCTCGGTGAGGGCGCGGATTCCGCCGAGGCGGGGGTAGACAGCGTGCACCTGATCGGCGTAGCCGGGTGGCAGGTCGTCGGGACCGCCGCCGATGTCGAACCCGATTCCGTCCACCGCGATCCAGATGGCGGCGGGCCGGCGGCGCCGGTAGACGGGTGAATCGCTGAATCCCGACGTGTGCGCGGCGATGGCGTCCCAGACGACGTCGACGCGGCCGTCGGTGAGGCCGTTGCGTTCGAGGAATTCGGCCGCGTAGTCGGCGCCGTCGACCTCGAATCGCTGGTGGCCGTTGGCGATATCGCCGAGGCCGATGTCGTGCAGCGCGCAGATCAGATACATCAGCTCCTCGTCGTAGTCGGCACCCTGCCGCAGGCCTTGCGCCTCGGCCAGGGCGCGGCCGAAGAGGAATCCCCGGATGCTGTGGTTGCGCACCGGTGCGGTGAGGGCGGTGTCGATGAGTTGTTGTACCGCTGCGGCTATCGGCGATGAGGGCAGTGCGAGCGCGGGCGGTTGCGCTGCGGCCGTTGCCCTCGACAGTGCGATGGCGGCTCCGGCCGATGCGGCGGCGCCGAGCGCGGTACGACGCGAGATTTCCATGGTAGCTCCGATCCGAGTTGCCGTTCGGGATCGCACCGGGTGAGCCCGAACGCGATTCCCCTGAACCTTCAGCCAAATTGAAGGCTAGCGGATGAGCTTCAACCATGCTGAAAGATGTGAGCGAATGCGCACCACAGGCTCGTTCGATGCGCGACGCCGCCGGCGAGGACCGAACCCGCTGACCGCCTTGCCGCCCACGACTAGGCTGAGCGCAAGCGTCACCGATGAGATCAACCGCGCCCGCCAAGGTCGGATGCTCGCCCGGTCCGGCCTCGACAACCGGAGGCCCGCCATGTCGAATCCACGCATCATGCCCGCCGACGCTCCGATCGTGGTGGCCGTCGACGGATCGCCACAGTCCATGCACGCGGCGGCCTGGGCGGCGGCCGACGCCGCGTCCAGGGCGCGGCCGCTCGCCATCGTCTGCTCGCCGGAACTGCTCTCGGATATGCGCCCGAGCGTGCTGTTCTCCGCCGAGGACATCGCCGGGTCCCGCCGCCGCGCCGAGGAGACCCTGACGCGGGCCGCCGAGGTGGCGAAGAAGAGCGAGGTGCCCGGCGTCACGACCGAGCTCGTCGACGGCCGCATCGTCCCGTACCTGCTCGCGCGGTCGGCCGATGCGGTGATGATCGTGGTCGGCAGTCGCGGACTCGGCGCGTACCGGCGCAGCCTGCTCGGCTCGGTCAGTACGGCGGTGACCAGGCATGCGAAGTGCCCGGTCGCGGTGATTCGCGACGTCTCCGCCCTCGACGTGGTGTCCGCCGCCAAACCGGTGCTGGTCGGCGTCGACGGCACCCGCAACAGCGAGCCGGCCATCGAATTGGCCTTCGACGAAGCCTCCCGCCGCGGCGTCGGGCTGATCGCGCTGCACGCGTGGACCGATGTGACCGGCATGGATGTGCCCATGCTCGACTGGGTCGACAGCGAAGACATCGAGGCCGCGACCCTGGCCGAGGCGCTGGCCGGCTACTCCGAGCGCTACCCCGACGTCGACGTGCGGCGGGTGCTCGAACGTGATCGGCCCGCCCGCTCGCTGTCCCGCGAGGCCGAGAACGCGCAGCTGGTGGTGCTCGGCAGCCATGGGCGCGGCGGGTTCACCGGCATGCTGCTCGGTTCCACCTCCGAATCGGTGCTGCACTCGGTGGAATGCCCGGTGATCATCGTGCGGGCGTGAGGCCGGCGCTGGCCGAACCAAGCGAATCCGTGTTAACTTACTGCGGAATGGTCATTAACTTGACTGGTCGGCCGGAAGTCAGGAGTTGGTCATGGAGACCGCGGTCATCGTCGACGTCGTGCGCACACCTTCGGGCAAGGGAAAGGCCGGTGGCGGACTGTCCGATGTCCACCCGGCCAACCTGCTGGCAGGGGTGCTCTCGGATCTACTCGGCCGCAACGACCTCGACCCCGCCCTGGTCGACGATGTCATCGGCGGCTGCGTCACCCAAAGCGGTGAGCAGGCGTTCAACATCAGCCGCACCGCGGTACTCGCCGCCGGCTTCCCGGAGTCGGTGCCCGCGACCACCGTCGACCGGCAGTGCGGATCGAGCCAGCAGGCCGCGCATTTCGCCGCACAGGGTGTGATCTCCGGCGCCTACGACATCGCCATCGCCTGCGGCGTGGAGTCGATGAGCCGGGTGCCGATGTTCTCCAATGCCGCGGGCCAGGACGCCAACCGCGGACCCATCGCGCACCGCTACCCGGAGGGCCTGGTCCAGCAGGGCATTTCCGCAGAGCTGCTGGCCGCGCGGTGGAAGCTCGATCGCGGGCGCCTCGACGAATTCGCCGCCCGCTCACACCGATTGGCCGCCGAGACCGCCGAATCGGGCGGGTTCGCCAATGAACTCGTCACCGCCGGACGGCTGGACGCCGACGAAACCATTCGCGCCAGCACCACTGTCGACAAGCTCGCCGGCCTGAAGCCGGCCTTCGTCGACGAGAGCTACAAGAAGCGGTTCCCGGAGATCGACTGGTCGATCACGCCGGGCAATTCGTCCCCGCTCACCGACGGCGCTTCGGCCGCGCTGATCATGAGCGAGCGGATGGCGAACAAGCTCGGGTTGCGGGCGCGGGCGCGGTTCCACTCCTTCGCCGTCGTCGGCGACGATCCGCTGCTCATGCTCACCGCCGTGGTGCCCGCCACCCGTAAGGCGCTGGACAAGGCCGGGCTCGGCATCGATGACGTCGACGCCTACGAGGTCAACGAGGCCTTCGCGCCGGTGCCGCTGGTGTGGCAGCACGAACTCGGCGCCGACCCGGCCAAGCTGAATCCGCGCGGCGGCGCGATCGCGCTCGGCCATCCGCTCGGCGCGTCCGGCACCCGCATCCTGGCCACCATGGTCAATCACCTGGAGCAGACCGGTGGCCGCTGGGGCCTGCAAACCATGTGCGAGGCGGGCGGTTTGGCCAACGCCACCGTCATCGAACGGCTGTAGCTATTCGGGCCGGTAGCGGGCCCTGATGTGGAAGCGTTCGCCCTGCGGGCCGTAGATGCTCAGGTATTCGACGGGGTGTTCGTCGGCATTGCCGAACCAATGCGGCAGGTGGGTGTCGAACTCGGCGACCTCCCCCGCGGTGAGGACCATGTCGCGGTCGCCGAGGATCAGGCGCAGTTTGCCGTTGAGTACGTAGAGCCAGTGGTAGCCCTCGTGGGTGCGCGGGTCCGGTTCGCGGTCGGCGGGGCGGCCCGCCAGGATCTGTTTCCAGGCCTGTAGGCCGCCCGGCTTGCGGGTCAGCGGGATGACGGTCTGGCCGTTGCGGGTGAAGGGGCGCGCGTACACGCGCGGATCGCCGGTCTCGGGCGCGTTCACCAGCTCGTCCAGCGGCACCTGATGCGCCTTGGCCAGCGGCAGCAGCAGTTCCAGGCTCGGTTTGCGCTGCCCGGATTCCAGCCGCGACAGCGTGCTCACCGGGATGCCGGTCAGTTCCGACAGCGCGGCCAGCGTGGTGCCGTTGCGACGGCGCAGCTCACGCAGCCGCGGACCCACCGCGTCGATCACCTCGTCGAAGTCCCGATCCATACTGATATTGCAGTTCTGGCAAATTTGTTTGTCAAGTTCGCATGGTTGCTCGCATGCTGGGCCGTACCGCACCGAGGGATGGAGAAACGCGATGGACCAGCAGTTCTGGGACGAGATGTACGGCAGCCGCGAACAGTTGTTCAGTGGGCTACCCAACGATGTGCTCGTCGCGGAGGTGAGCGGCCTCGCGCCCGGGCAGGCCCTCGATGTCGGGTGCGGTGAGGGCGCCGATGCGCGCTGGCTGGCCGAACGCGGCTGGAAGGTCACCGCGGTGGATGTGTCGCGGGTGGCGTTGGAACGTGCCGCCGCGACGAGCGACGAGGTTGCCTGGTCGCACGCGGATCTCACGACCGTTCCGCCACCTGTGGCCGCGTTCGACCTGGTCTCCGCGCACTACTTCCCCATCGAGCTCGAACCCGATCACGCCACCATCCGCGGCTTGATCGATGCGGTCGCCCCCGGCGGCACGCTGCTCGTCGTCGGTCACGATCCGGCCGACTTCCCGCCGGATCACGAACACGGTTTCGACCCGCGCGACTACTACCAGCCCGAGCAGGTCGCCGAGCTGCTCGGCGACGACTGGACGGTGCTGGTCAATTCGGCCCGCCCACGCACCCGTCCGGGCCCGCCGGGAACCCACCACACCAGCGATGTAGTGCTGCGCGCCCAGCGCAAGCCTGCGAGCTGACCGGCCCGATTCCGAGAAACCGCCCGGCCGGTCTCTACCTGGGCTTACGCTCGAGAAGCCCCGGGGACACCGGGAAAGCGGAGCGAGCTGCAATGTCCCCGCAGCCCGCTCCGCCACGCTCTTCGCCGACACCACCGCCTCCGCTGGCGAGTCATCCCCGCGTTTCCAGAGCCGATTGCTATGGTCTGGATCACATGTGCGCCGGATGCGGAAACCATGAGGCGGAGGGGTGTCGATGCGGTTGACCCGGCGGGTCCAGGGTGTGGCGGCAGCGTTCGTGATCCTGTTGACCGGCGGGGCGGCCGGGGTGGCGACGCTGACCGACAACACGGTCGCCTACGAAACGCCCGCACCCGCCGTCGCGCCGGATGAACTGGCGCGCCAGTGGACTCAGACCCACGACGGCCCACAGCCGTACCCCGATGTGCACATCGACTGGGATGTGCCCATCACGATGAGCGACGGCGTGGTGCTCAAGGCGAACGTGTACCGGCCGATCCGCGCCGACGGCCAGGTGGAGACGACGCCGCTGCCGACCGTCGTCAACCTCACGCCGTACACGAAACTCATGACCAACCTGATCGATTCGGCTGTTTCCCTGCCGGGTCTACAGCAGCTGACCATGGACCTGGTGGGCCGGATCAACCTGTCCGGCACTCCGATCAGCGGTTTCGAGGATCTGCTGCACGCCCTCGACGGCGGCACCATCCAGACCGTGCTCGGCCTGGACCGCAAGCTGATTCGCAGCGGCTACACCCAGGTCGTCGCCGATGTGCGCGGCACCGGC
>NZ_BAFY01000316.1 GCF_000308555.1 Nocardia cyriacigeorgica NBRC 100375
TTGGCATGCCCCACACCGAGCAGCAACCCGATCCCGCCCGCCACCGCGATGGCCACCGCGTAACGCCCGGCCTGTACCAGCGAGGCGGTGCCGGTCCGGCGTCGCAGGGGCGCCGGGCTCGCATCGGAACCGGGGTGCCGGATCGCATCGAGATAGCCGACCAGCACGCACAGTGCGGCCGTGGCCGCACAGATGGCCAAAGCCGGTACCGGATCGTCCTGAGTCCCCGCGACCATGGCGATCGCCCCGAAAGCGAAGATCCCGAAGAACGGTCCCTCCGGCCGCAGCCCCAGCCGGTCGGTCAGCGGTGAGGCCGCGGCCCCGAACAGCGCGACCGCCACCACCAGCACCCACGCCGGTGCGAGCGACCGGCCGAACACGATGCCCGCGGCCACACCGCCGACCAGCAGCACCGACGCCTCCAGCTGATGGATCAGTCGCTGCTTCGGCGCTTCGGCGTAGCCGTACATGCCGGTGAAGGATCCGAATACCGCGTAGATGAGCAGATCGGTGCGCCCGGCGGCGATCAAGAGCAGGCCAGGGATCGCCAGTCCGGCGAACACCCGGACGGCGGGCAGATGATCGATCTCGCCGGCGATGCGCTGGATGAGCGGACGCGGCCGTGGTCGCGTGGTCGGCAAGGATCCTCCGAAGTTCCCATCGCGGGCGGCGATGACGACATGCGGCCCGGTCGCTACGCGTTCCCGGTGCCGGTGGATCAGGCTGCCCGAGCCGAACGCAGGCCGTCAACCAGCGGTTATCCGGTCTCAGGCGGCTATTTCGGCGTCGACCGGCGGTGATAAGCCCGGCCTATCGAATGGTCGGAAGTCGGTCTTGGACGACCGGGTGAAGCGCGGTGAACACTGGGAGCGAAGCGGTCGCCGCGCCCGGATTCGGCGGGGTCTTGCCGTCCCGCCGGGATCGGGGCGAGGATTCTGAACGCAGGACATTCAGCAGCTTCGCAAATCTCGGACGGGCCACAGCCGCGTTCGAACCGTCGAAGGGATATGTCATGGCCGACCGTGTGCGTACGGAGTTCGACCGCGCGGGATCCGAACCCGGGGAGGGACCGAGCGGCCGCGGCAAGCCGGCCGAACCCGAATTCCGTCCGTATACCCACCCGGCGGCGGGCTGGGGTGCGGCCAACAGTGTGACCCGGTTCCTGGCGCGCGAGGGCGAAGGCATCGCCGGACCGCACGCGATCCTGAAGATGAACCACGAGGACGGCGGCTTCGACTGTCCCGGCTGCGCCTGGCCCGACGATATGAAGGGCCTGCACCTCGACATCTGCGAGAACGGCATCAAACACGTCGCCTGGGAGATGACCCACAAGCGGGTCGACCGCGAGTTCTTCGCCGCGCACACCGTCGGCGAGCTGTCGCGGTGGAGCGAATTCGACCTGGAGAACCAGGGCAGGCTCACCGAGCCGATGAGCTACGACCCCGCCACCGACCGCTACGTCCCGATCAGCTGGCAGGAGGCGTTCGAACTCATCGGCCGCACCCTGCGCGAACTCGACGACCCGAATCAGGCCGCCTTCTACACCTCCGGCCGGCTCGGCAACGAAGCGACCTTCCTGTATCAGCTGCTGGCCCGCGAACTCGGCACCAACAACCTGCCGGACTGCTCGAACATGTGCCACGAGGCCAGTGGCCGCGCTCTGCAGGCGGCGCTCGGCACCGGCAAGGGCACCGTCGACCTCGCGGACTGGGAAACCACCGACGCTCTGTTCATCCTCGGCGTCAACGCGGCCTCGAACGCACCGCGCATGCTGACCGCGCTGGTGGAGGCGCACAAGCGGGGCGCGCACATCGTGCACATCAACCCGCTGGTGGAGGCGGCCGCACGCAAAGCGATCATCCCGCACGATTTCCTGCAGATGGCCACTTTCCGCGCCACGCCTACTAGTTCGCTGAATCTGCAGCCACGCATCGGCGGCGATATGGCGTTGCTGCGGGGAATGGCGAAAGCTGTTCTGGAGCAGGCCCGGTCGGACCCCAAGGCGATCGACACCGAATTCATCGAGCGGTATACGCACGGCTTCGCGGGGTATCGCGCGGTCTGTGAGGCGACCTCGTGGACCGATATCGAACGGCAGTCCGGTGTCGAGGTAGCCGATATCCGCCGGGCGGCGCGGATCTATTGCGACGCCGACCGCAGCATCATCAGCTGGTGCCTCGGGGTGACCCAGCACGAGCACGGCGTCGACACCGTCCGCGAGATCGTGAATCTGCTGTTGCTGCGCGGCAATCTGGGGCGAGAGGGGGCGGGTCCGTCGCCGGTGCGCGGGCACAGCAATGTGCAGGGCAACCGGACCTGCGGTATCGATCATCGCCCGACGGGCGCGTTCCTGGATCGGCTGGCGCAGGTGTGCGGGATCGATCCGCCGCGCGCGCACGGCCTGGACACCGTGGGAGCGATCGATGCGATGCACGCGGGCACGGTGAAGGTATTCGTCGGTATGGGTGGCAATTTCGCGATCGCCGCACCCGACACCGCCTACACCTTCGACGCGCTGCGCAACTGCGAACTGACCGTGCAGGTGAGCACGAAACTCAATCGCAGCCATCTCGTGCACGGCAGGCGCGCGGTGATCCTGCCGTGCCTGGGCCGCACCGAGAAGGACGAGCAGCGCGGTGGTATTCAGGAGACCTCGGTCGAAGACTCGATGAGCATGGTGCATCTGTCGCGGGGGATGAAGAAGCCCGCCTCGCCGCATCTGATGTCGGAACCGGCGATCATCGCAGGCATCGCCCGCGCCGCATTGCCCGCGAGCGCGACCCCGTGGGAGTACTACGTCGAGGATTACGACCGCATCCGCGACACCATGGCCCAGGTGCTCGACGGTTTCGAGGATTTCAATCGCCGCGTCCGGCTGCCGCTCGGCTTCCGGATCCGCCAGCCCGCACGCGAATTGGTGTTCCGCACCGCGTCCGGTCGCGCCGAGTTCTCGGCCGCCGCGCTGCCCGACCTCACCCGCGAGCCCGGGACCCTCACCCTCGCCACCATGCGTTCGCACGACCAGTGGAACACCACCATCTACTCCGACAACGACCGCTACCGCGGCGTCAAGAACCTGCGCACGCTGGTCTTCATGAACGCCGGCGATATGCGTGAGCGTGGCCTGCGCCAGTTCGACGAGGTCGATATCACCAGCATCGCCCGTGACGGCAGCACGCGTTCACTACGCAACTACAAGGTCATCCCGTACGACATTCCACAGGGGTGCGCAGCCGGGTACATGCCGGAAATGAACGTGCTGTGCGCGATCGGCGACGTGAGTACCCAGAGCGATCAGCCGATCATGAAGAACGTGAAGGTGACGGTCGAGCGCAGTACGTGAGCCGGGTGCGTGCGGACCAGGCAGTGCCGCACGCGCGTCGGCTATCTGCTGGCAATCAGTGTATGCGCATGTTTTGCAGGAAGTCTCCCGAATATTCGCGCCGTCAGCTACTCTTGAGCGAACGCTAGTCGAAGTTGTCCCTGCGGACCCCTACGGGGAACGCGCCTGGCCGACGGGGGCGATGGGCTCCAGTATGCCATCGCCCGCGGCGGCCGATCTGCTCGTGAGTTTCTCGACGACAACGCTCGGACGTGCGCTCGGTGTCCGTGCGGGAGAGGCCGTTACGACATGCCGACCTCGGCTCCAGCCGGTTCCGATCGCGCGCTAGATGTGCCGGGCGGTGATCAGTGCAGGGGGTAGAACCACCCGACAACCCACCCGACAGCACCACCGAGCACCGCGGCGCCGACGATCCCGCCTACGAACACTGCCATGAGGTGCCGATTCTGCTCACCGAGCCGCATGCACGCGGCATCGTCGGCATCCATGAGCGCCTCGGGTGCACCTTCGACACCTGTCCGCGGTTGCGCGCCGCCCGCCTGTATCTGGGGACGATCGCATGACGGCCCCCGGCGAACCCGAGCCGCAGAGCTGGGTGCAATGGTCGGACGGATCGTGGGCTCCGGTGTACGCCGACGGATGGACAGGCGAACCGGTCCGGTTGACCGACATGCTCGGCGCGGCACGGTCATCCGGGGAACTCGCCGGCCCGTACATCGATGTCGATCCGTTGTCGGTCACCGATATCGAACCGACCGAACCTGGTGGGGAAGAAGGCCATGGGCTGCGCTGAGCCGGTCCGATACATCCTCCCGCCCAGCGGGAAGCGGTATCCGCCGCGCACCGCAGGCACGGTTCAGTGATCGGGACGTGGACCACGCAGGTGGTTCGACCGGCGGCGGATGGAGTCGATGGTGGGTCTGAGTTCGGATCGGATCGTAGTGGTGACCGGTGCCAGTCGCGGCGCGGGGAAGGGAATCGCGCTGGCGCTCGGGGAGACCGGGGCCACGGTGTACGTCACCGGCCGCACGCGCACCGAGGGTGAGGCCCCGCTGCCGGGCACCGTGTTCGCGACCGCCGACGAGATCACCCGGCGCGGCGGTCACGGCGTGCCGGTCGTGCTCGACCACCGTGACGACGCCCAGGTCGAGGCCTTCTTCGCCGAACTGCGCGACCAACACGGGCGCCTGGACATCCTGGTCAACAATGCCCTCACGGTGCCCGACGGCCTGACCGACAAGGGCCCGTTCTGGGAGAAGCCACTGACCCTGCTCGAACTGCTCGATGTCGGCATGCGCTCGAGCTACGTCAGCAGCTATTACGCCGCGCCGCTGCTGGTCGCCAATGGTGGCGGTCTGGTGGTGAACACCTCCTCCTTCGGCGGCACCTGCTACATGCACGGCCCGGCCTACGGTGCGGGCAAGGCCGCGGTGGACAAGATGGCCCACGATATGGCGGTCGACTTCCGGCCGTGGAACGTCGCGGTCGTCTCCATCTGGATGGGTTTGCTCACAACCGAACGCACACTGGCCGGTTTCGCCGCGAACCCGGGCGCCTACGAGGGCCTCGCCGCGACCGCCGAATCCCCGGAATTCACCGGCCGCGTCATCGACGCGCTGGCCCGCGATCCGGAACTGATGAAGCGCAGCGGCCAGGTGCTCGTCGGCGCGGAAATCGCCCAGGAGCTGGGTGTTTCGGACATCGAGGGCCAATGTCCGCCGTCGCATCGCCCCTTCCTCGGCGACCCGCCGGTGTACTCAGACGCGGTCATCGACTGAGGTCTCGCCCACCGTCCGATATCGGTGTCGCCGTTGTTCTCGTTGCCCCGGTGTAGAGACCGGCGACGCTGCTTCCGTGAACGGTACGTCGCGCGACAGCGCGCACCGGCAACCCGCCGACATTGCGGGCTTGCGCGCAGCCTTCGGTGGGTATGTGATGTGGGAGCGGAAATCCGACCGCGCAAGGGAGTTTCGCCTCTACGACGGCCCCGACGACGTCACCGAGCCCCACGACTGGCCCGCCGACCCCGCAGGTGCACACATCCGCAACCGGATGTGGGAGTTGTTCGACGGGAACCGGTTGCCGTAGGGAGCCGTCGGTGCGGAGGCTGCGCGTTGCCTCCGCACCGGCACTTCCTGAGGCCCACCGCATCAGTTCCTCGGGCTGCCGGTTCGCCGCACCAACTCGGCCGCGATCAGCTCGCGCGCCGCGTCCCCGTGCACGGCCTGCTCGGCTAAGGCAGTGAACACCTTCTCGTAGAGGGCGATCTCGCGTGGCTGGGTGATGGTCGACTCCGCCGTGATGGTTTCCACCAGCACCTTGCGCCGGTCGTAGATCACGAAATCGGTGGTGCGGCGGAAGAATGCGCTGCTCGCCGGGACGATGCCGAACACGAGGCGAGGCAGGCTCATCACCTCGAGCAGATGGGTGAGCTGGACTGCCATCACCTCATCGCCGCCGACGGTCGTGCGCAGCGCCTGCTCGCCGACCAGCAGATAGAAGCGGTGCCGCCCCTGATGCAGGACCCGCTGGCGGTCCATCCGTGCGGCGACGGCTTGATCCAGGTCTCGGCTGGTGTTGAGGAAGGCCATGCCCGCGCCCATGAGTGCGCGGGCGTAGTCGGCGGTTTGCAACAGGCCGTGAAACACCTGTGGGTCGTAGCCGCGAAGAAGTTCGGTGCGTTCCTCGATGCCGCTGATCTGGCGTTGGTGATTCGTGTAGCCGAGCCCGACGATGCGGCGCCATTCCGTCCAGGCCGCGGATATGTTGCGGAGCGTGGCCAGCAGGTCCGGGTACTCGTCCTCGGCGCCGGTGATCCGGCACCAGATTGCCAGATCGTCTTCCGAGGTGGATTGCGCACCGTTCTCGATCCGGGAGACTTTCGCCGGATGCCAACCGGCCTGCTCGGCCAACTGATAACCGCGCAGATGCGCCGCGACCCGGAGCCCACGTAACCGGGCGCCCAGATCACGGCGCGCGTCTCCCGCATTCGTCACTTGGCGTAGTCGAAGTGTTCGATTGCCTTCGCCCACAAGTCGTCTCGCCGCTGCGCACAATGCGCGACGATGACCGGATCTGTCGTCGCCACCCAGCCGGGAAGCGCTCGGCCCTCCGCGGTGAACACCGTGAACGCTGCCATGTCCTCGTCGAACAACCACCAGTCGTCATCGGGTAGGTCAGGCGGCGCATCGTGCCGGGGCAGCCACCGTATGTCCTCGCCCGCAGTCATGTTGGCGGCGGTGGTCGCGATCGAGAATCGGGAGTAGTCCCCGTGCGGTTCCGAGATCACCCGGACGCGCTGGACAACTGCGCCGGAACCGGTGACTTCCCGCATCAGCGCATGCCATCGCGCACTCGCTGCGGGGTCTTGCGGTTCGCCATCCAGGAATCGGCGTACTCGATCTGCTTCGCCTGCCACGCCGCTGTAATCGTCGCGCACCTCGAGGTGGAATGCTCGCCGGTGGGTGCGGAAAGCCTCCGCTAGATCATCGAACGACAGGTGCCGCATCGCGCCTCCGCTCCACTCCGACGCCGACCTCGACCGCCGATTCGTGGCCGGGCAACCGCATCTGAGCGAGCGCTGTGGGATCGGTGACCGGATCGCCGGTGAGCAGGAATGTACCGTGCCCGGTGTCGTGCAGCAACGCGCCGAGGCAGGTGCCGGACCGCAAGTGCCGGATCAAGCGGTGCGGAATCTCGATCGTGCCGAGCCTGTCGGTGTTCCACCCTTGTACGACATAAGTTCCGCGATCGCTGAGGAACAGCGTCGGACTCTGCCCGTCCGTACTGTCGCCACCGAGTCGTTCCAGCTCCATGGTGCCTCCTTGGTCTGCGTGAGCGTCCATCATCAACCGCCGGTCATTGCGGCGCGCCGCAATCCGGCGCAATATCGCGCAATATTCTGTCGATGCCGAACTCGCCTCTCATAGCGTCACTTTCAGCCCCGCCGCCGGGTGCGCACATCCGGCACCGTCAGTCCAGAGCTCGCGCCGTCAGTGCGATCTCTCCCCGGCGGTGGGTGCCATCCACCCAACGACGAGGCGGTGTAGATGTCGCTCGGACAGGCGCGAGCTATCGGATTGATCCGGCGCGGAATCCCCGGAGGAGGTCACGACCTCGATGCGGTGGCGCGAAGGCACGGCTGCCTGCTGGTCTTCACCGTCACCGTGGATACCGGTCCGCTGGTGGCAGCTCTAGTGGTCAGGCAGTACATCGTCGAACTCGACGCGGACGCTGTCGTCGTACCGGGATTCGAACACGCGGATTCTCTCCGGCATGTGGTGACCGATCTCGCTGCCCTGATCACGCCCATGCAGATCTATCCGCGCGGGTACAGGTGGTCGGCGGGCGGCCACGGCGCAGAGTTGACGCGGCCGTGACAGACACCGTGGCGCTTATTGCGCTGGTCGCCGCTCTCATCGGCCTGACAGTGTGGCTGTACTGGCCCGAGGGCGGGAGCTGACCGAAGCCGCGTCAGCCGCAACCCTCAACTCGACGCGCGGATCTGGCGCAGGAACTCGGCGTTCGAATCCGTCTGCCGCAGACCGGTGAGCAAAAGCTCCAGCGCTTGTTGGGGTTCGCGGCCGGCGAGGGTTTTGCGCAGGGAGTGGGTGGCGGTGAGTTCTTCGGGGGTGAGCAGGAGTTCTTCTTTGCGGGTGCTCGAGCGGTCGATGTCGATGGCGGGGAAGGTGCGGCGGTCGGCGATGTGGCGGTCGAGTTTGAGTTCGGCGTTGCCCGTTCCCTTGTATTCCTCGAAGATGACGGTGTCGGCGAGGGAGCCGGTTTCGACGAGGGCGGTGGCGATGATGGTGAGGGAGCCGCCGTTTTCGATATTCCGCGCGGCGCCGAGGAATTTCTTCGGCGGTGCGAGGGCGGCGGCGTCGACGCCGCCGGACAGGATGCGCCCGGATCCGGTGGCCGCCAGGTTGTAGGCGCGGGCCAGGCGGGTCAGCGAATCCAGCAGCACCACCACGTCGCGGCCCGATTCGACCAGGCGTTTGGCGTGTTCGATGGCCAGTTCGGCGAGGGCGATGTGTTCGCGGGCGGGCTGGTCGAAGGTCGCGGCGGCGACTTCGGCGGGCACGGCGCGGGACAGGTCGGTGACCTCCTCGGGCCGTTCGCCGACCAGTACCAGCATCAGATGGCATTCCGGGTGATTCTTGGCGATGCCGTGGGCAATGGATTGCAGCACCGAGGTTTTGCCGGCTTTCGGCGGTGCGACGATCATGGCGCGCTGCCCCTTACCGATCGGCATGACGAGATCGGTGGCGCGCGTGGTCATTTCATGCGCTTCGGTCTCCAGCCGCAGTCGCTGCCTCGGGTAGATCGGGGTCAGGTCGCCGAAATGGGGGCGCGCCTTGGCGTTGGCCGGTGGTAGGCCGTTGACGGTGTCGACGCGGATCAGCGGCGCGAGTTTCCCGCCGTCGCCGGTCCCGGTGACGCCGGTGACGATATCGCCACGGCGGAGTCCGTATTCGCGGATCAGCCGCGCGGGCACGTGCGCGTCGTCCGCGCCGGGGAGGTAGCCGTCGACGCGCAGCGAGGCGTGTTTGTCGCTGATGTCGAGGATTCCGGTGACTGTTGTCCGGAGCTCTTCTGGATCGTGAATAGTGTTGTTGTGCATGGGTTTTCTCCTCGTGGAGTGAATCGGTGGAGGCAGGCCGGTGCGTGCGCGGTCTGCGGGATCGGCGCTGGATGGTGCGCGCGGCTGGATCCGTTCGGTTCGGAGACGATGCCGAAGGCACGGGATCGGAAACCGTGGAGATGAATCGAACTCTTGTGGGAGGGACCAGTCACCTGCATCCACAAGATGGAGACGCGCCTACAGTAGCGCTGATCGGGTCAACACGCAATGCGGCTCGTTTGTTCCCGGCCTCGGCGATTCGTGCGCCGAGGTCGTGCGGGACTTCCGTGCGGCTCGCTCACTCGAGCGTCCGGCACGGGTCAGGTGTAGCCGATCAGGCCGGAGGACAGAGAGTCGAGTCCGAGAGCGTCCAGCGCCCGCTCCCGCACGTCGGGGCAGTAGTGGATCGTCAGGTCGTCGACGAAGCCATGGTCCCGGATGATGGCGCCGTCGAAGTCCTGGTACTCGGCTGCCCAGGTGCGGACGTGGCCCTCGAAGGAGATCAGGCCGATGTCCGGGTGTTCGCGCCAGGTGGCGGTGTCGACGAGCAGCATGTCGCACAGATAGCCGGCAGCGACCGGGCCGACCTCCTCGACCGTCGGCTGCGGTGGTGGCTGGGACGTCGGCGCGTCATCGGAATCGTCGGAACACGCGCCCAGCGCCGCGGCCGCGACGATGACGCCCGCGGCGAGCCACGCCCGCGACCTCCGGCGGCCGGACGGGGGAGTACTCATGGCGAAACCTCCTTTCGACCTGGGAGTACCCGTCTCGGCTCGATCGACTCGGTGCGCCGCGGGAGATCGGAAGGGCGGTGCACCGGAGCCGGCCGCACCCGCGGGCGGCTCGCCGGGGTGTGACGTGACTTCGCGACTTGACCTTGACACTGTGACAAGGGCTCGAATGGGTCGTCGAAGGAGGTGGTTGTCGTGAACACAACCAACCATGAGGTGGATGTCCGCCTCGTCGATGCCCTCGCGGGCCCAGAGTCGTCGGCCCGCCTGCGGGCGGCGCTGTCGGCGGGCACGCAGGGCGATCCTGCCCTGGCGCGGACCCTGGTCGATCGGTGCGCGATCGAACCGGACTTCTTCGTCCGGGACATGCTGACCTGGGCGCTGTGCCGGTTGCCCGCCGAGATCACGGTGCCGATGCTGCTCGCCGAACTCGACTCCGAGACCGCGCAGGCCCGCAGCCAGGCGCTGCACACCCTGTCCAAGATCGGTGACCGCAGTGCCTGGCCCGCGGTGTCGGCCCTGCTGCACGACGGGCACGACGAGGTCGCGCTGAGCGCGTGGCGCGCGGCCACCGTGCTGGTTCCGCCCGGCGCGGAGAACGCGCTCGCCCATGAGCTGGCGCGTGCGCTGGGCCGCGGCGACCATCAGATGTGGCTGAGCCTGAGCCGGGCCTTCGCGGCGCTCGGCGAGGCCGCCGCACCCGTTCTGGAGGCGGCGATGGCGCATCCCGACCCGCAGGTGCGCGCCCACGCCGAGGCGAGCGAGCAGTTGCGCCTCGATCCCGACAGCGGGTTCGCGTCGTCGGTCGAGCTGGCCAAGCGCGCGGCAGCGCTGGGTCCGGATGCATGATGAGGAGGCGACGGCATGTTGATCGGTGAGGTATCGCGGCGCTGCGGTGTCAGCACCCGGATGTTGCGTCACTACGACGCCTTGGGTCTGGTGACGCCGTCGGTGCGCACCGCGAGCGGGTACCGCGAGTACTCCGCCGATGACATCCGCCGCCTCTTCCATGTCGAATGCCTGCGCACACTCGGGTTGTCGCTCACCGAGGCCAAACGCGCCCTCGACGACCCCGGATTCGCTCCCGGCGACATGGTGGAACAGCTGGTCCGGCGCACCCGCGCCCGTATCGCCGCCGAGCAGGAGCTGCTCAGGAAACTCGAGCGCGTGGACGCGGCCGCCCCCGAGCAGTGGGAGGCGGTGCTGAGCATCGTCACCCTGCTGCACGCCCTCGACTCGGAATCCGGGGCCGACCGGCAGCAGGCGGTGCTGGCGCAGTACGAGGGCGTGCCGGTCGACGCGCTGGTGGCGGCGGCGTTGTCGGAGGAGGACCTGAATGTGGCGGGGGCGCTGCGGTGGTCGTTGGCGCGGGCGGCCGACGCAGGCCTGCCCGACCTCACCGCGGGCTTGGATTCGCCGAAGTCCGAGGTGCGCCGCCGCGCGGTCGAGGCGATCGCGGCAGTGCCCACCGCTGAGGCTACCGCCGCGCTGCGCCGTGCGCTCGACGACGCCGACGTGGCGGTTCGCGACCGCGCGGCGCTTGCCCTTGGCTCACGCCGCGTCGCCGAGGCCATGCCACACCTGCTGGAGATGGTGACCGACGGCCGCACCGACGTCGAAGCCGCCGAGATGCTCGGCCTGCTGGCCGAGACTGCCGCCGGCGATATCGTCGGCCGCCTGCGAGAACGTCTCGTCACCGACGACCAACCGACGCGCTTGCGGATCACCCAGGCACTCGGCGAGATTCCCGTCCCCGCCGCCCGCCAGGTCTTGACCGAACTGACCGGCGACGGCGATCGGTGGGTCGCTGCAACTGCCGCCGCTATCCTGCGCGGCGTGGCCGACTCGCCGGGGTGACGTAGCGCCCCGCCGCTCCGAGCGGCGGCTGAGCAACGTGCGAGACATCGGAGCCCGCGCTGTCCCTCGCCGTAGATCCGCCGTCCGGCGGTGTGGAGTCAGGATGTCGTGCCGAGCTGCCCGCCCAGCCACGTCTCGATGTCGTCGAGCGCGGCCTTCGCCATGGGCGTCGGATGTCCGGTGAACCCGTGCGGCGCACCGGGATAGATGCGAAGGTCGACGTCGACCTCGAACGCCGACAGCCGGGCGGCCATAGTGAGATTGTCCTGCAGCAGGATGTCGTGCTCCCCGACGACCATGAGGACGGGCGGCAGACCGGACAGGTCGGCGTAGATCGGCGAGATATCCGGGTGGGTGCGATCCGGTGCCCCGCCGGCGTAGGCCTCGAGGAAATACTCGTCGGCGATCAAACGTCCCGGCGGCGTCTGCGCACTCAGATCATAGGTGCCGAATTGCAGTACGGCACAATCGAATGCGTCGATCCCGCGATCGCGCAGACGCAGCAACGTCGTCATCGCCAGCGTCGACCCGGCCGAAAACCCGCCGACAGCGAGCTTGCCGGTGCCGAATCGCTGTCCGGCATGCTCCACCAGCCAGAGCGCGGCGGTTTCAGCGTCATCCGGTGCGGCAGGCCACGGATTCTCCGGCGCGAGCCGATAGTCCACGCTCACGACCGCAACCCCCAGCGCATCCGCCATCCGCCGATTCCGTGCATCGCTCCCGGCAGCCGACCCCATATAGAACCCGCCGCCATGGAACTCCATGAACACCCCGTTCGCCGCCCCACCGACGGGCGCGTGAATCCGTACCGGAACTTCGCGTCCCTCGGCGACCACCACCTCGTCCACCGCCGGCGGATCCACGGGCGCGGGCGCACCGGCGCGAGCCCTGATCGCCTGAAGCTCCTCGAAGCCCGTTGGTCCTCGCCCCGCCGCCCGATGTTCATAGAACGCGCGGGAGTCATCGACGAGAAGCCGCAGGTGAGGGTCGATCAGATGGTCCAGTCGGAGTCGCATGGAGATCGACGGTACGCCGCAGCGTCGTTCGATCGGGGCTGCGCCCGTGCCGCTCTGAGTTCCTGTGGTGCAGCCATCGCGTCGTGGAAGCACAGACCGGCCGGATCTAGGGAAAGTCGACGCCGACGATCCTTTGCGCACGTTTGAGTTCGCCGTTGATCGCGCGCTGTGCTTCGGCGACGTTCGTCCACCGCTTTCCGGCTTGCCCATCGATGATGATCAGCTCGGCATTGGTGACTTCTCCATAGACGACGTGTCCGCCGTTCGGGCGTTCGAAGAAGAGTACGTAGCGGCCGACCTGCCCGCCCTGCCGGGCTGGCGCGAACCCGCCCAACTTCTCGGCGAACCTGAAGCCGACCGCCTCGAACCACTGGATGGCGTACTTCATGGCATCTTTGAAGCCATACATCGATTCGGGCGGCAATCCGTAGATCTTGACCAGGCGTTCGGCCGCGACGTCATGTCCGGCGACTTCGCGGATCACGATCGACGCGGTGTGCGCGGCGCAATCGCGATTGCGCGTCACGATCGACCCGATCATGCTCGGCGAGGGAGTCGCCGCCTTGTCGATGACGATGATCATGGCGAGTTCGCAGGCGACCCAGACGGCACGGTTGAGGAATCGCGCGGCCTCGTAGCTGGTTCGCCGGCGAGCAACGAACCCTTCTCGCAAGGCCGCCGCGAGATCCGCCCTCGCCGGCTTGGGCAGTGCCGGTAGCGATTCGACACCTCGCTTGATCAGCGACAGCGCCTTCGACCGCTCCTCCGGGCTGAGCCGATCCCACAATCGGACGCCACCGGTGAGCGTCGAGGAGTCGAACAGATCGCTGAGCTTGTCGACCCATGCGTCGAACTGCCCGTACAGCTCGCCGATCTCGGCGCCCCGCGCATAGGCATCCTGGCGGCTACCGGGCACCGGGGGAGGCGGGGCAGTGGCACCGGCCGCCGGCGCTGGCGACCACGCAGGTGCGCCGCTCATGCGATGCTCGCCAAGTTGGAGGTGACGGCGATGTCGGTTCCCGACGTCGGCGTGTACTCGTTCCATTCGGCGATCAGGGTGCCGCGTTCGCCGGGCTGGATTACCGGGAACGGGGTCTGCGAGCCGTCGTGTGGGTATCCCACCTTCTCCACGGTGATCTGGTGATCATTCGGGACCGCGACGATCCTTACCGCTTCCTGGGCCTGAGCATCGTCATAGATGTCGAGCACCACGGGCAGTCCGACGACGAACCCCTTGCTGCTGTCCACGTCGAGCGTGACCGGTTGCGCGGACGGGGCGACCTGTTGGGCGCATGTCGCGTAGACCGACTCTTGCAGCCGCGTCGCGGTTTTCGCGGGATTCGCCGGTGCGATACCGGGGTAGTTGCGGTCGTCGTAGGCGGCGATTTCGCGAGCAACGGACAGATATGGAGCCGCGGCGGAACCGTCGATGCTGCCGGTTTCGGCGAAGCGCACCCACTTGTCCTCCCACCCTTTTCGCACGGTCAGGACGACCCGCGCCGCGCCTGCCCGGAGAAACGCTTGCCGGGTGGGGTCGGGGTGCCTGAGCGACCGGATGAAGTTCCAGCTCGGTGGCACATCCCAGAAGTACGAGTACAGGAAGGTCACGACATTCTCCCACTCGATGGCCTGGTTGATGAACCGCACGATGTTCTCGTGCTGGCGAACCAGCGCCCATTGGTCGGTCGTCATGCCGAGCTGCGAGGAGTCGAATCCGCTGCCATGGATGAGGTCGACGCCTGCGGCACCGAAGGCGTCCAGGACCGGATTGGGCATGAATTCGAAAGCCGGCCCGAGAATCCAGCGGATGACGCTTTTCATGATCTCGTCGCTTTCCTCGCGACGCAGAGTCAGCGTATCGACGTCGGCGAGGCGTTCCTCGAGGGCAGCGATCTTGCCCGCGATCTCCTGCTGCTCGACGAAATGCCTGTTCTGGGCGGCGCTCAACAGCGCCGACCACACGTCGTTCTTCCACTGGTCGATGCCCTGTGCGCGCGTCCGGGACAACACCTTCAACTGGATGAAGGGTGCTGCGACGCGGTGGAAGAACACGGTCACGACGCGGTGCCCGGTATGGCCGGCCATGAACGGCTTGCCGTCGAATCCCATCGCCTTCTCATCATGAACCGCGAGGAAGTCTCCGTTATGGGTGCGACCGAGGGTGCTGCCCATCACAGCGAAGACGATAGGTCCGCCGTCCTCGTGTTTGCCGATATTGGCCGTGACGAGAATTTCGGCGATCTCGGCGCCTGCGGGCACGTCGAACTCGATTTCCATGTACGCCCAGGAACTGTTCGTTCCGCCGACCTTGCCCTTCGTCACCGGCTCGGGGGCGGCGGGATAGGCCGGGATGGCCGCGTCGTATTTGTCGGCGAGCCATTGGTACTTCGGCTGGCCGGCCGGATCCGGGTTGCCGTGGGCATCGACCTTCACATTCGGATCGAGATCGGCGAAGACGGCCGGGAAATCGAATGGTTTCAATTGACTGCGCCAGGTATCGAGCTCGGCGTAGAGCTTGCGCATGGCCGCGGCCGGCTCGGGCACCACGACGTCGTAGGTGAGGCGAAGGCCGTAGCGATAGAGCCGGACGCGCCACTGCCGCATCATGCTGAAATAGTCGATCCGGATGGGATGCCGAGCGGAGTTCTTCAGCACCCGAGTCGACGTTTCCGACGTTCCCGTTTCCGTCCGCGTCGCAATGGTGACCTTGTGCTCCTGGCGTGACCGCGACGACGCCTTCTGTGTCAACGACCGCGCATGCTTGCGGCTCTCGGCCGCAGACGTCGACCCACCGTCCTGGGCGGTGAATCCGGTCGTTGTCGACCCCGAGACGATCGGGATTCCGCCTTGGACCGTACCGGTGATATTGAACTGATTCGAGTGCTGGGTCTGCGAACTCGTGGATTGCGCAATATCGGTGTTGTCGGTGACGCCGGTTTCGCTGACCTCGTCGAGTGTGTCGGTGACGATGGTGGTGAACTCCTTGGAGGTAACCGACCACTCCTTATGGGTGACCGCCGTTTCCTCCCCGGGCGCCAGCGGAATAGTGGACACCAGCTCACCGCGCTCGATGCCCTCCGGAACCATCTCGATTCTTTCGAGGTTGAGCATCCCGATCGGATGGGCGATTGCGCGCTCGCGGAGTCCGCGTGCGGCGACGATGGCTGCGTTGAGCAGCACGACCTCTCGGCCGATTTCCTCGGTCGGCGCTTGCTCCCGAGCCTGTCGAAGGGAATCCAGCGCTTCCCGTCGCCGCTCCACCAGCAAGTCGGTGAATGCCAGCAACTCCGCCATCGGAACCGGTGCGACAGCGCTGATTTCGGGCTGCAGCGCCGGGACGAGCGTTTGCTCGAACGTCGCGATCGTGTCGAACGTGGTATCGGCGACCGCCCCGTAACGAGCGGATTCTGCCGCACCCGAGCGCCGGAGGGCCTCGGTTTCACCGGGAGTGAGCTGGAGCTGGCGGATGGCCGCTGCCTTCACCAGTGCGCCGCTTGATCCCCGCTCCGGCGTGTCCTCGCCACCAGGGTCGTGAATCTCGATCGGCACCAGTGTCGCCTTCAATACCTCGCGCGTGGACCCGTGCAGTGGTTGCGGCGGGGAAGGTGCGGGCATGGTGCCTGGCACAGCGCTGTCCGGAATCCACAGCAGTTGTCCGATCGGCAGCGTCGCCGGATCGGTGATTCCGTTCGCGTCGGCGATGACGGACCATTTGCCCGCGTCGCCGTAGTAGCGGTCGGCCAGATCGGCGAGCGTATCGCCTTCGACGGTGTCATGAGTGCGGGCGGACCCCAAATCGGGAATCGTCAGGACCAGCCCGACGGCCATCGTTGCCGGATCGTCGATTCGATTCGCGGCCCGCAGCACCGGATGCAACCGCGATTCGCCGTAATACTGCTGCGCGAGGTCCCACAATGTGTCGCCGCTGGCAACGATATGAGTGTGCGTGGTCATGGCCCTGCGCCTTTCCGAAGTACTACCAGTGCCGAAATCGTGCCAGCGCCGACGCGGGCTGGAACGAGTAGCGAACTACTCGTTCAGCAGGCACGATCGGCCACGGTGTCGCACCGGCGCAGGCGCGGAACGAGTAACCGGCGCCCGCATCGAACCGGTCACTGTCCGGTGGAAGGTGCCGGTGATTGACGGGCAGTCGGCGGGCGGGGGAGTGTGGAGCGATGACGGGAGACCTGACGCGTCACGGTGTCGAACTGTCCAATCTCGATCAGCCGCTGTTCGACGGGGCCGAGGCGAGCAAGGGTGATCTGCTGAACTACCTGGAGTTCGCCGGTGAGCGGCTGCTGCGAGTGCTTCGCGGCCGGCCGCTGTCGGTGGTGCGGGTGCGGCCGGGTCAGGAGCCGTTCATGCAGAAGAATCTTCCGAAGAACACGCCCGACTGGGTGCCGAGGACGACGGTGTGGGCGCAGAGTTCACGGCGCGAGATCAGCTACGCGCTGTGCGAGGACGTGCGGACGTTGATCTGGTTCGGCAATCAGCGTGCGGTCGAGTACCACCCGACCCTGTTCTTCGTGGATTCCGCGCCCGAACCCACCCACCTGGTGCTCGATCTCGATCCCTCACCGGGCCAGACCTTCGCCGACGCCGTGGCCGGTGCGCGGCTGATCCGGGAGGCGCTGGCCGCCGACGGGCTGGCGGGTGCGGTGAAGACGAGCGGCGCCAAAGGTCTGCACGTCTTCGTGCCGGTCGTCGCCGGCATCGATGTCGAGGATGCCGCCGCCGCGACGCGCGCGGTCGCCGCCCGGGCCGAACGCATCGATCCCGCCGTCGCCACCACCGCCTTCATCCGCGACGACCGCCACGGCAAGGTCTTCCTCGACGCCACCCGCTCCGGTGGCGCCACCGTGGCCGCGGCCTACAGCCCCCGCATCCGGCCCGGCGTCACGGTGTCGTTCCCGCTGCGCTGGTCGGAGCTGGACAACGTCGCACCCGCCGATTTCACGCTGCGGACCGTGCCGGACCTGATCGGCGACACGGACCCATGGCAATCGGAAATGCCTGCCCCGCAAGAACTTCCCCGCGACTTGGTCGAGGAAGGTCACACCATTCCGGTGGCCAGGGTGCAGGCCATGCACGAAGGCAAGCGGCGGGCGCGGGCTCGGCGGGAAGAGTAATCGGCCGTCTCATCCGTCATGAATTGAATCTGGCCTCAGGTTCAATTGGTGTCGTAAGATCAGGCCATGCCTTCCGCGAGAACAGTTGACATCCCCGTCGGCGATCTGACCTTCGACGTGCTGATCTCGGGCCCGGACGGTGGTATTCCGCTGGTCGCACTGCACGGATTCCCGGAAAGCGCGGCCTCCTGGGGCAAGGTCACTCCGCTGCTGGTGGCAGCGGGGTACCGCGTGATCGCGCCGAATCAGCGCGGGTACTCGGCCGTTGCGCGGCCGGAGGGTGTGGATGCGTACCGGATCGAGTGCCTGGTCGCCGACGTCGTCGGGCTACTCGACGCGCTCGGTGTGCCCGCCGCGCATCTCGTCGGCCACGACTGGGGTTCGGCTGTCGCCTGGCAGGTCGCCGGGCGTCATCCGAGCCGGGTCCGCAGCTTGACCGCGATCTCCGTCCCGCACCCCACGGCCTTCGGCTGGGCACTACGCGAGGATGACGACCAGCGGCAACGCTCGGCGTACATGGGATTGCTCCGGCAGGAGGGTAAGGCCGAGAAAGTGCTGTCGGAGGACGATTTCCGCCGACTGCGCGCGATGTTCGGCGGCCGCATCGCCCCCGAGTTCGTCGACGAGCACCTTCGTGTCCTCGGCGGCGCGGGCGCCCTCACCGGCGCCTTGAACTGGTACCGCGCGATGACCAGCGACTTCGGCAATATCGGCCCCACCACGGTGCCGACTACCTACGTCTGGAGCACCGATGACACCGCGCTCGGTCGGGCGGGCGCCGAGCGCTGCGGCGAATTCGTGGACGCACCCTACGAGTTCGTTGTGCTCGAGGGTGGCAGTCACTGGATACCGGAGGAGCGCCCCGAAGAACTGGCCGGGGCGATCCTCGCGCGCGCCGGATCCTGACCGGCGCGCGGTGTTGTCCCGGCGTGTGCCTGGATCATCGCCCCGGAACCCGACGTTGCCGGTCGACCGGCTCGCCGGGATGCAGCTGCTGCTGGAGTTGGGTGACCGCGTCGTCGTCGAGATCGGCATCGATGACTGCGGCGGCCCAGTCCCAGTGCGGTGTCGACCAGACGTAATGCACGGGACCCCATCGTGGTGTCCACCCCTCGGCGGTCCGTGGACGGCGGGACAGCAGTGTCCGACGGCTGTGCGCGTCGAAGGCGCCGGTGTCCGGGTCGCGGAACGGGACGGATTCGGGGGTGAAGTCCACCGGCACCCGCGCGGTGAGCGATGCGGATGTGACTGTGTCGGCGAACCATCCGGCCTGTTCGCCCTGTACGGCGGCGTGTTTGTCTTGGAGCATCTGCTGGTACTGCTGGGGCGTGTACACCGGCCCGTCCCAACGGAACAGGTCGTCGTGAACGTCCGCGCCGACGACGAGATCGACGAATCGCGCGCCGCGACCGGCCGCCTCGGAATGGAAGCCGAGCATCTGACCGGATTCCACGTCCACCCAGATCCGCAGCGGATGTGGCTTACCGGGCGGCGGCGCGAGCTCGACGGTCCAGCATCGCCGCCCAGCGAACTCGACCTCCTCCACGTCTCCGGCCGGGCGGGTGAAGTCGTTGCCCTGCCAGTCGGCGGCGCTGCGGCGTTGCACCAGGAATTGGTTGGGTCCGAGGTAATGCACGCGGTCGAGCGGGCCGGTCCGGGGACGTTGCGCGTCGACGGTGAAGTCCCAGGCGCGGGTGCCGTCGGTAATGAAGATGGGGCCACCATCCTCCCGTTCGACGCGAAGGCGCTCACCGCGCCGCCACACCTGGCAGCCGTCCCCGACCGGTATCAGCATCTGGTCCGACATGGCTGCCCAGCCGAACCCGGCGAGCTCGGCATCCCCGTCGGTCCGGACCTCGCGAACAGACCCGTGCAGGGGCACTTCCGGAACGGTGGTGAGCGCCGTCAGAACCTCCAGCCAGGTCGTCATCGCGCCAGCCTAGTCCCACAACGGCCGTTCGACCGGCGGGTACGGCCGCCCGCCACGCCGCACGGTGAACAGCCGAACCCGTGAGGTCTGGCCCCTGAGTGGTAGGTCCCGTCAGCGTCGCTCGAGCTCGAGCCGCTCCACCTCACGCGCAGCGACTGCCGGAGGTCGCGGAGCGAACCAGGTCCGGTAGAACACGATCGATAGTGCCGTGAGCACGCCGAGGATCGCGACACCGAACGGGACGGGGTGGGTGGCCATCGGCATCGCGAGGTAGCGGCAGCACAGCAGTACTCCCGTGAACGTGGCGATCCCCAGCGCCACCACCTGCACGCGCGCACGATCCCAGCCTCGGCCGGGTTCGCGCAGCGCGGACTCGATCGTCAGGCAGAACGCGGCGCCGGCGACGAGGTCGACGCCGTAGTGGGCGCCGAGGCCGAGCGTGGCGGTGAGCGTGCACACCAGCCAGAAGGCGCCGCCCCAGCGCAGCCAGAGGGGCCCGCGGCGGGTGTGGATGAACAGCGCGAGGGCCCACGCGGTGTGCAGTGACGGCATGCAGTTGCGTGGTGTGATGTCATCGAACGGCATCGACTCGACCGAGGCGGGAAGCGCCGGAACGAGATTCGGCCAGACGTCGGCCAGTTCCATGCCATTGCCCCACGGCCCGAACGCGAGCACCGGACCCACCACGGGGAACAGCACGTAGAAGATCGGGCCGATCAGGCCGATGGCCAGGAAGGTGCGCACCAGGTGGTGCTGCGGCCATGAACCCGTGGTCACGTGGCGCAACTGCCACACGGCGACGACGATGGCCGCCACCGGAAGCTCGAAGTACACCCAGCGCGCCAGGCCGGTGGGGATCGGTCCGGCCACGTCGAGCGCATGCCCGACGACCCAAGCCGGGCTACCGAGAGCCCTATCGGCCAGCTCCACATACGGATCGAGGACCTGCGGGCAGGCCCACGCGGTGATGTCCAACCAGATGTCGCCGACCTTCGTCGCGAGGATGAGTAGCGCTCCGAGCGCGATCGTGCGCAGCGCCGTCTGCCGTCGCGCACCGCTCCACCGGAGGGCCGCGATCACCGCCAGCGCCGTCAGCACGATGGTCGGACCGTTACCGACCGTGAACGGGCGACCGTCGAGGCTCCGCACCGCCACGAAGATCAGGTCGACGGCGACCGCGGCAGCGAGGGCGTTCACCCGCACCCGCGCGGTGACGCCGATCAGCGCCAGCAGGAACCCCGCCCACGGTGTCGTCGCCGACTTGGGTGTGCCGAGGTAGTCACGAAAGAGACTGGTCAACGGCCCCAAGGCGTGGATGTGAACGGCCATGAGCTGGCCCGCGACAAGCACCAGCAGCGCGGCGGCGATACCGCCCCACACCACGATCGGCCGAAATCGACGCTCCCCGAGTCGATCGACTTCCGCCGGCTCCGGTGGTGAGGTCGAGCTGCCGTGCGTGTCGTGAATAAGCATTCGGACATCGTAAATAGGCCGTGAACGCGGCTTGACGGGGCACTGAACGCGAAACGTCACTGGGCGATCGAGTTGCGAAAACGCCAGGGAGCCATGCGGGGTGGCCTGCTCGGCGCGCCTCTTGCCCTCGTCGAAGCCCCTACTGATCGCCGATGAGCTCCGGCGGAAGGAACATCGTGCCGAGTTGCGCCGCGATCGCGCTGGTGTGCTCGACGATGCGCTCGGCGGCGACGTCGAGGACGCCGGTGCGCCAGGCCGAGAGCAGTTCGATGAAACCGCCGATGCCTGCCAGGGTGCTCATCCGGATCGCGGTCTCGTCGACGCCGGGGCGCAGGTAGGGCCAGGCGGTGGCGATGAGCAGGTTGGTCGCGTCGGTGAGCATGGTCTTGCGGCGCTGCTCCAGGACAGCGCTGCCCGCGTGGTCGGCGAGCAGGATTCTGGCGTGACCGCGCGGATCGGATTGCAGCTCGACCGAGCGGGCGATGGCGGCGCGCATGATCTCGAGCGGCGTGCGGTCGGCGTTCTCGGCGACGACGCTCGCCAGCTCGGCGAAGACTTCCGCGCACACTTCGTCCCAGACCACGGCGAGCAGTTCGTCGCGGTCGGCGAAGTGCTCGTAGAAATAGCGGTCGTTGAGCGCGGACCGCTGACAGACGCCGCGCATGGTCACCGCCGCCCACCCGTTGTCGATCCAGATGTCGAGAGCGGCCTCGACCAGGCTGGTCCGCCGCTGCGCCCTGCGCTCGTCGGCTGTCAGCCCACCCCAGGTCCGTGCCGGTGCGCGCACATCCATGGTTGACAAAGTACTCCGTCGCGAGCCTAATTGGTGTCAGGTGCGGCCAATGGTGGCAGTCGCCACCAATTCGAGCCTCGCCGGGTCGACCCGGGAGTTGCCATGCGACTGTTTCCCTTCGGCGCAGACCGCCGGACCGCGAAGGCCGACGCCGTGGTGACCGGTGCCGGCAGCGGCATCGGACGGGCGTTCGCCGTCGAACTGGGCGGGCGTGGCGGCCGCGTCGTCTGCTCCGATATCGATCCCGACCGTGCCGAGGAGACCGCGGGCCTGGTCGAGGCCGCAGGCGGCAAGGCGATCGGCACGGTCTGCGACGTCACCGCGATCGCCGAGGTCGAGCGACTGGCCGCTACCGCACAGGACTGGTTCGCCGGTGCACCCACCCTCGTCGTCAACAACGCGGGCATCGGGGCGGGGGGACCGGTGGTCGGCGAGTTCGCGCTCGACGACTGGCACCGCACCCTCGACGTCAACCTGTGGGGTGTCATCCACGGCTGTCATGTCTTCACACCGATGCTGCGCACGGCGGGACGCGGGGCGATCGTGAACGTCGCCTCGGCGGCCGCGTTCGGCGCCGCGCCGCGGATGGCCGCCTACAACGTCAGCAAGGCCGGTGTACTGGCGCTGTCGGAGACCCTGTCCGCGGAGCTGGCCGGCACCGGAGTCGGCGTCACCGTGCTGTGCCCGGCCGGCGTGAAGACCAACATCCTGGCCGCCGATTCACCGTTGGACGAGACCGCCGAGCGCCTCGGCGGCCTGCTGCTGCGCTGGACCGGTCGCGCACCGGCCACCATCGCCCGCACCACCCTCGACGCCGTCGACCACGGCGCGCTGTATGTGGTGCCGCAGCTCGAAGCCAAGATGCTGTGGCAGGCCAAACGGTGGATGCCGGCGACCTACACCCGTTCGGCCGGCCTGCTGGAGCGGGTCGTGCGCTGATCCACCACCGTCGAAGGAGTTCGAACAATGACGTTCGCCTATCCCGATATGCTCGACACGATTCGTGCCAGGCAATGGGCGCTGGCCGATATCGATTGGGACGCACCAGGTGCCGACACCATCACCGACGAGCAGCGTCCCCGGCTGGCCACCTTCATGGCCGACCTCGTCTGGATCGAACATGTGGGTGCTCGCGGCTTCGCCGCCCTCGTGCACCAGGCCCCACCGGGGCCACTGCGGGAGATCTACCGGTACTTCCACGCCGAGGAGCAGAAGCACGCGAACGCCGAACTGGCGTTGATGCGGCGGTGGGGCATGCTCGACGGCGACGCGATGCCGGTCCCCAACAAGAACATCCGCCTCGTCATCAGCTGGCTCGACCGTTACGCCGACCAGCTGTCGCTGCCGGTGCTCGGCACGGTCATCCCGTCGCTGGAGACCGCGTTGGACGGCGCGCTGGTGAAATTCCTGCTGGACGAGGTCGAGGACCCGGTGTGTCATGAGGTGTTCCGGCACATCAACAGCGACGAATCGCGGCATCTGGCCGTCGGCTTCCAGGTGCTCGAGCAGCTCGGGGCGGGGCCGCTGCGCCGGATCGTCATCGAGACGGCCGGTTTCGCGGTCCGGCCGTCGTTCGTGCTCGGAGCGCTGCTGTACGCGCCGCTGCTGTCGCGGATGTCGACGAACATCATCGCGCTCGGACTCGATGAGGAGAAGCTGTGGCAGGCGGTGCGCCGTTACGAGAACGTCGGCGAGCGCAGCCCGTCGATCCGGCGGATGCCGCTGTATCACGTGGTGAAAATGCACGGTAAGGCTACGATCAACCGCCGTCAGCCGTTCCAGCTGCTGGCCGATGTGTCGAATGCGTGTATCGACCGGTTCCCGGTGCGCGTGCTCGGCCGCAGGCCGTCGTGGTCGGATGAGCTGACCTACGACCCGGTGGCGAAATGACCACCCCGCGGTTCGCGGAGACGTTCACCGGTCCGCAGCTGCACCGCAAGACGTTCGTTCCGCGCCACGAATTCACCGGCCGGCGGGTCGCGATCATCGGTACCGGTGCGGCGGCGGCGCGGCTGCTGCCGGGAATCGCCGCGCAGGCGCAGCGGGTGACGGTGTTCCAGACCGATGCGGTGTGGGTGCTGCCGCGGGCGCCGCTGCCCGGAGCGGTACTGCGGCGCA
>NZ_BAFY01000315.1 GCF_000308555.1 Nocardia cyriacigeorgica NBRC 100375
ACCTTCGGCCGGAGTACGCGGTCGAGTTGCTCGGCGTTCATTGCGGCGAACAAGCCGTCGGCCAGCACGCCCGCGGTGTGGACGACACCGGTCAGCGGGTGCTGCGGCGGGATGTTCGCCAGCATCGCGTCCACCGCGGCTCGGTCGGCGGTGTCACAGGCGATTACCGCCACCTCGGCGCCGAGTGCGCTCAGCTCCTCGCGCAGCTCGGTCGCGCCGGGAGCGGCTTCGCCGCGTCGGCTCGCCAGCACCAATCGCCGTACGCCGTGCGCGGTGATCAGGTGCCGCGCGAGGATCGCGCCGAGGCCGCCGGTGCCGCCGGTGATCAGCACGGTGCCGTCGGCCCGCAGCGGAGCCGGGACGGTGAGCACGTTTTTGCCGATATGCCTGGCCTGGCCAAGATAACGGAAGGCCTCCGGCGCCCGCCGCAGATCCCATGCCGTGGTCGGAATCGGACGCAGCGTGCCCGCCTCGAAGAGCTCCACGAGCGCCGACAGGATCTCGTGCAGCCGGTCGGGCGAGACATCCATCAGCATGAAGCCGTGGTAGTGGACGCCGGGATGGGCGTCGGCGACTCGCGCCGGATCGCGGCGGTCGATCATGCCCATCTCGATGAACCGGCCGCCGCGCGGCAGTAGCCGCAATGAGGCGTCGACGAATTCGCCCGCGAGCGAATCGAGCACGATATCGACGCCACGGCCCTCGGTCGCGTCCAGGAACCTCCGCTCGAATTCCAGGGTGCGCGAGTCGGCGATCTCCGAATCGGTGAATCCCATTCCGCGCAGCACATCCCATTTCGGCACACTCGCGGTGGCGAGTATGCGCAGCCCGAGGTGGCGAGCGAGCTGCACCGCCGCCATCCCGACGCCGCCGGTGGCCGCATGCACGAGCAGGGTCTGCCCGGCCCGCGCGCCCGCCAGATCGACGAGGCCGTAGTAGGCGGTCGCGAAGACCACCGGCACCGCGGCGGCCTGCGCGAAGGACCAGGCCGGCGGAATGACGGCCAGCAGCCGGCGATCGGTGACCGCGACCGACCCCACACCGGTGAGGAAGCCGAAAACCCGGTCGCCGGGGGCGAATTCGGTGACATCGTCGGCCACCTCGACCACCACACCGGCACCCTCGCCGCCGATACCCGCGTCCGGATCCGGGTAGGTGCCCAAGGCGACCAGCACATCCCGGAAGTTGAGCCCGACCGCGCGCACACTGACCCTGACCTGCCCGGGTGCCAGAGGCGGGGCCGGCTCGAGGGCGGCCTCGATACCGAAGTTGTCCTCGGCCAGGGTGCCCTTGCCGTTCAGCTCGAGAGCCCACTCGGCGGCGCTCGGCAGTGCGGGCAGTCCTGGTACCGCCTGGCGCACTCGCGGCGCGTGCGCGGTGCCGCGGCGCACCGCCAGCTGCGTTTCGCCCGGAGTCTGCGCGGCCAGTTCCACCGCGTGCCGGTAGACCGGCCACTCATCTACGTCGACCAGCTGGACCCGGCCCGGGTATTCGCTCTGGACGCTGCGCAGCAACCCGACGGCCGCCGCACCGGCGAGGTCGACCGGCTCGCCCGCATGTACCGCGACCGCCTGCCTGGTCACGACGACGATCGACCGGTCCTCGGCCAGCAATCGCTGGACGCGTCCGGTCAGGTCGCGAACCGTCTCCCGCACGCGGCCGGGCAGATCGCCCGCGTCGCCGGTGTCGAGGCGCAGCACCGTCTGCTCCCGCGCACCGAGGACGATGGTCTCGCCGGACTCGGTCGTCGACCACGCGCCGAGGTCGGCGTCGGAGCCGGGGAGCGCCACCCAGTCCATTGTGTAACCGAGGGATTCGGTTCGCCGCGCGGTGGCGAGTGCCTCGGCGTCGATCGGCCGTAGCGTCAGCGCGCCGACCTCGGCGATCACGGCACCGGCTGGATCGGTGAGGGTGATCGCGATCGGATCGCCGGCCGAGCCGGACCCGGCCCGGGTGGCGCGCATCCGTAGCGCGGTGGCCCCCGTCGCGTGCAGGGTGACGTTCTCCCAGGAGAATGGCACCGCGATGGCGCCGGGCTCGGCGTCCGGAGCCAGCCCGCCCACCAGCAGGGCGTGGAGCGCGGCATCGAGCAGCGCCGGGTGGATGCCGAACTCGGCCGCGGACGCCCCGGTCTCAGGGAGCGTGATGTCGGCGCACACCGCGTCGTCGCTACGCCAGAGGGCGGTGAGGCCCTGGAAGGCCGGGCCATAGCTGTAGCCACGGTCGGCCAGCCGCGGGTAAGCGTCCTCGACCGGCACCGCGACCGCGCCGACGGGAGGCCATGGCGCCGGCCGGACCGCCGTGGTGTGTGTGCCGGTCTCGGTGGTGAGTGTCGCCTTAGCGTGCCGGACCCAGGCCTGCTCGGCGTCGTCGGGACCGTTGTCGCGGTGGGACTGCGGGCGAGCGTGTATCGCGACGGTGCGGGTTCCGGACTCCTCCCCCGCGCCCGTCACCACACGTAGTTCGACGGCGCCGCGCTCGGGGATCTCGAGCGGGGCTTCGATGACCAGCTCGGTCAGCGCCGGGCAGCCGACCAGGCCGCCCGCGTGCAGCGCCAGCTCCACGAAGGCCGCACCGGGCAGCAAGGTCACCCCGCCGACGGTGTGGTCGGCCAGCCAGGGCTGCCGATCGCGCGACAGGCTGCCGGTGAACACCGCATCCGCGGAGTCGGGCAACCGCACCATCGCACCGAGCAGTGGATGTCGCGCGTCGTCCAGGCCCGACTGCCGGATATCGGTGCCGACCACCGGCTGCAACCAGTACCGCTGATGCCGGAAGGCGTAGGTGGGCAACGGCACCCGACGTGCCGGCGCCGCGCCGAACAGTGCGTGGAAATCGACTCCGACGCCGGCGGCATCGGCGGTGGCCAGCGCGGTGACGAACTGGACCGTTTCCTCGGTGGACCGCCGCGCGGCGGCGATCACCGTCGCCTTCGCCTCGACAGCGGGCATCTCGGCCAGGCATTCGCTGACCATCGCGGCGAGCACCGCATCGGGCCCGACCTCGAGGAACCGCCGCACACCGGACTCGGCCAGTGTGGTGATCCCCGGCGCGAACCGCACGCAGCCGCGCACCTGATCGACCCAGTACTGCGGATCGGTGAGCTCGTCACCGGCCAGAGCGCCGGTCAGGTTCGACACGATGGGCACAGTGGGCCTGCGGTAGGTGATTGCCTGCGCGACTCGGCGGTATTCCGCGAGCATCGGCTCCATCAAGACCGAGTGGAAGGCATGGCTGACCCGCAGCCGGGAGGTCCGCGCGCCGTCGGCGGCGAAACGCTCGGCTATTTCGTCGATCGCGGTCGCGGCACCGGACAGCACCACCGAGGACGGTCCGTTCACCGCCGCCATGGACACGCGCCCTTCGAAGCCGGCGAGCACGGCCGTAGCGCGTTCCTCGCCGACGGCGACCGCGAGCATCGCCCCGCCTTCGGGCAGCGCTCCCATCAGACGGCCGCGGGCGGCGACAAGAGCACAGGCATCCGCCAACGACCACACCCCGGCCACATGGGCCGCCGCCAGCTCGCCGATCGAATGTCCGATCAGCACATCGGGTGTGACGCCGAACGATTCGAACAACCGGTACAGCGCCACTTCATAGGCGAACAGGGCCGGTTGGGTGAATTCGGTGCGATCGAGCAGGCCTGGGTCGTCCGGCTCGAAGACCAACTCCCGCAACGAGCGGCCGAGCAGTGGGTCCAGCTGCGCGCACACCTGGTCGAACGCGGACGCGAACGCATCGAACTCGGCATACAGCCCGGCGCCCATTCCGGCACGCTGGGCGCCCTGCCCGGTGAACAACATCGCCACCTTGCCGGTGCCCGCCACGGATTCGATCACCCCGGGCGCGCCCGCGGCGAGCTCGGCCAGACCGGCCAGCAACTGCTCCCGGTCGCGGCCCACCACGGCGCCGCGGTACTCCAACCGGGCCCTGGTCGTCGCCAATGAGTAGGCGACGTCACGGATCTCGACGTCAGGCCGCCTGAGCACCCACTGCCGCAGGCGGTCCGCCTGGGCTCGCAGTCCGGCACCCGAGCTCGCCGAGATCACCCATGGCAGCACCGCACCGGTGTCCGGTTCCTCGACCGGCACCGCGGCCGGCTTGGGTGCTTCTTCGAGGATGACGTGCGCGTTGGTGCCGCTGACACCGAACGACGACACACCCGCACGGCGCACCCGCGTCCCCGCGGGCCACGGTTGCGTATCGGTCAGCAGGCGCACGTCGCCGGCGGTCCAGTCGACGTGCGGGCTGGGCTCATCCACATGCAACGTCTTGGGCAGCACCTCATGGCGCAACGCCTGCACCATCTTGATCACACCACCCACACCAGCCGCCGCAACGGTATGACCGATGTTCGACTTCACCGAACCGATCCACAACGGAACCGACCGATCCCGCCCATACGCATTGATCAACGCCCGCGCCTCGATCGGATCACCCAACCGAGTCCCCGTCCCATGCGCCTCCACCGCATCCACATCCGCGGCAACCACACCCGCATCCGCCAACGCCGCCGCAATCACCCGCTCCTGCGACGGACCATTCGGCGCCGTCAAACCATTCGACGCACCATCCTGATTCACCGCCGAACCGCGTACGAGGGCGAGGATGTTGTGGCCGAGCCGCTGGGCATCGGACAGCCGCTCCAGCACCAGGACACCGACGCCTTCGGAGAAGGCGACGCCGTCGGCGGAGGCGGCGAACGACTTGCAGCGTCCGTCCGGGGACAGGCCACGCTGGCGGGCGAAGTCCACATAGAGGTAGGGGCTGGCCGCGACCGTCACGCCGCTGGCAAGGGCAAGGGCCGACTCGCCCTGCCGCAGCGCTCGACAGGCCTGATGCAACGAGACCAGCGATGACGAGCACGCGGTGTCCACCGTGACGGCGGGCCCCTCGAGCCCGAAGACATACGACACCCGGCCCGACACCACACTGTGTGTGGTGCCGGTCAGGCGATAGCCCTCCAACTCCCCGGTGACCCGTTCGGTATAGCCGGAGTAACAGGCTCCGGCGAAGACACCGGTATCGCTGCCGCGCAAGGACTTCGGGTCGATTCCGGCGTCTTCCAGGGCTTCCCAGGTGGCTTCGAGCAGCAACCGCTGCTGCGGGTCCATCGCCGACGCCTCGCGCGGACTGATGCCGAAGAACTCGGCGTCGAAATCCGCTGCGTCGTAGAGGAATCCGCCACGTCCGGTGTAGACCGTGCCGGGCTTGTCCGGGTCCGGATCGATGAGGGCCGCCAGGTCCCAGCCGCGGTCGGTGGGGAAGTCGCCGGTGGCGTCGGTGCCGGAGGCGAGCAGTTCCCACAGCTGCTCCGGTGAGCCGACCCCGCCGGGGAAGCGACAGCTCATGCCGACGATGGCGATCGGCTCATCCGCCCTGGCCCGCCGCACCGGCTTGGCGGTGGGTGCGGCCGGCGCCTTCGCGGGGACGATCGTGGACAGCACCAACTCGGCCACCGCTTCGACCGTCGGGTGATCGAACACCAGGGTCGAGGGCAATCGCAGCCCGGTGGCCTCGGCCAGGCGGTTGCGGAATTCCACGCCGCCGAGCGAGTCGAAACCGATTTCGTCGAACCGCTTTCCGGGCTGGATGTCGTCGGGCGAATCGTGTCCGAGCACCGTGGCCGCCTGGGCCAGCACCACCTCGAGTACCAGCTCGGCGTGCCGCTGCGGTGGGGCATCGGCCAGGCGGGCGGCCAGTGAACCCGCGGCGGGGCTCGCCGCCGCACGACCCGCGGTACGGACGGACGGGCGCACGAAACCACGCAGCAGCGGCGGAACCCCCGCACTCGCGGACTCACGACGCAGCACGCTCGGATCGAACCGGATGGGGGCGAGCTGCGGATCGTCGTGCCCGAGCGCCGCATCGAACAGGCGCACACCGTCGGCGTCGGCCAACTGGCCCAAACCCATTCGCTCCCAGCGCGCCAGGGCCGCGCGGTCCAGACCACCGGTCATGCCGCTGCCCTGATGCCACGGGCCCCACGCCAGCGCGGTACCGGTCAGTCCAGCGGAGCGGCGACGACGCACCAGGGCGTCGAGATAGCCGTTGGCCGCGGCATAGTTGCCCTGGCCTGGGGTGCCGAGGACACCGGCGACCGAGGAGAACACCACGAACGCCGAGACCTGGCGGTCGCGAGTGAGTTCGTCCAGGTGGCAGGCTCCGTCCACCTTCGGCGCCAGCACCCGATCGAGCTGTTCGCCGGTCAGCGCCTCGACGGTGCCGTCGTCGAGCACGCCCGCGGTGTGCACGACGGCGAGGCGACGATCACCGGCCGGATCGATGGTTGCCAGCAGTTCCCGCACCGCGTCGCGGTCGGCGACATCGCAGGCCACCACCTCGGTTTCGGCGCCCGCCGCGCGGAGCTCGGCCGCGAGTTCGGCGGCCCCGTCGGCCGCGGGGCCGCGCCGCGAGGTGAGCACCAGCCGGCGGACACCGTGTGTGGCGACCAGGTGACGGGCGAACAATGCGCCGAGCCCGCCGGTGCCGCCCGTGATCAGCACCGTCGCAGCAGAGAACGGAGACACCGTGTCGGCCGCAATGGTTTTCGGCGCCCGTATCAACCTCGGCACCAGCAGGTCCGCGCCGCGCACGGCGACCTGCGGCTCTCCGGTTCGCCGGACGGCCGCGAGGCGGTCGGCGTCCAGGGGTGCGGCCGGGTCCTCGTCGATGAGCAGGAACCGGTCCGGATGCTCGGATTGCGCGCTGCGGACCAGGCCCCAGACCGCGGCATGCGCCGGGTCCACCCGGACCGCGTCCGGTCCGGTGCCACCGGTGGTGACCACCGCGAGGGTGCCGGCCGTGGGAGCGTCGGCGGACAGCCAGGACCGCACCATCGCGAGGGTGTCGTGCACGATGGCCCGGACCGCGGCGGGCTCGTCGGTGACGCCTACCGACCGGTTCCCCACCCGCCACACGGCTACCTCGGGAACGTGATCGGCGGCGGCGAGGTCGGCGACAGTCGCATAGCCGGTGCCGATACCGGCGATGACGGTGCCGCCGAGCACCACCGCCGACGGCGCCGGTCGATCGGCGGACACGGTGGCCGCGGGTTCCCAGCCGACCCGATAGAGCACCGCCTGGTCTCCGGCGAGTGCGCTACGGAATTCGTTGACGTCGTAGGGCCGCATGACGACGGCGTCCACCGACACGACCGGATTGCCCTCCGGGTCGATGGTCGCGACCGACACCGTCTCCGCTCCGGTAGCCACCGCGATGACCCGCAGCGCGGTCACACCCGGACCGTGGTGTCCTGGTCGGGGCGCAGGCCGGTGCAGCCGCGCGCCGCCCCAGCGGAACAGCAGGCGCCCGGCATCGGGATCGGAATCCATGTCCTGCCAGGCCAGCCGGGCCAGACCCGAATGCATCACCAGATCCAGCAGCGCCGGATGCAAGGCGAAACGCTCCGAGTCCGTGGCCGCCTCGGTGTCGAGGACGATCTCGGCGAAGACCGTGCCCTCCCGTTCCCATGCGGCGCGAA
The DNA here is from genome assembly GCF_000308555.1 of Nocardia cyriacigeorgica NBRC 100375. GTDB lineage: Bacteria > Actinomycetota > Actinomycetes > Mycobacteriales > Mycobacteriaceae > Nocardia > Nocardia cyriacigeorgica. Next base: position 7,484 of record NZ_BAFY01000315.1, read on the forward strand.
CTCCGAGGAACGCGGGCCCGTATTCCAGCCCGGAGCCACGGGCGATCTGTTCCGGGACCCAGGCCGGATCGATCGACTCGGCCTCGGCCGGCGGCCACGGTTCGGCGTGCAGCCGGCGCAGCAATTCGGCGTCGCCGTGCCATTCGGGGGCCAGCGATCCGGTGGCGTTGTGCACCCACTCCGCCTGTGCGGAGGGCCGGAAGAAGAATTCGAACTGGCGGCGGCCGCTGTCGTCGGCCGCCCGGACCAGCACTTGCAGGTCGACCTCGTCGTCTTCGGACGGCAGGATGGGCGCCTGCAAGGTCAGTTCGTCGACCACCCCGCAATCGATCCGGCCACCCGCCACGAGCAGGAACTCGATCAGCGTGGCACTGGGAACGACCACGACGCCGTAGGTCATGTGGTCGGCGATCCACGGGTGGGTCCGCAGCGAGAACCGCCCGGTGAACAACCACTCGTCGGTGCCTGCCAACGGCACTACGCCGGTGAGGATCGGATGCTCCGGCGACGCCGCGCCCATGTTGCTCGGGCTCAGCCAGTACCTGCGCTGCTGGAACGCGTACGTCGGCAGCGGAACTCGCCGCGGCTGCCCGGCCCACATCGCGCGCCAAGCCACCTGGGCACCCGCGATATCCAGTTGTGTCAGGCAGGTGAGCAGCTGGGTCACCTCATCGGCCGAACGCCGGCCCGCCGACCCCGCCCAGGATGCGGCCTCGAGCTCGGGGTCCTCGGCCAACCGGCGTCGGGTCGCGGCCGTGAGCACCGCGTCCGGACCGATCTCGACGAACCGTCGCACCCCCTGCGAGATCAGGGTGTCGACTCCGGGTGCGAACCGCACGCAGCCGCGGACCTGGCGCACCCAGTACCCGGGGTCGGTCATCTCCGAGTCGACCGGCAGGCCGGTCAGGTTGGACACGATGGGCTGCCGCGGCGGGTGGTAGGTGACCGATTCGGCGACGGCGGCGAATTCGGCCAGCATCGGTTCCAGCCGTGCCGAATGGAACGCATGGCTGACCCGCAGGCGGTTGGTCTTGATTCCGTCCGCGCTCGCGCGTCGCTCGACTTCGGCGATAGCGTCGGCGTCACCGGACAGCACCGTCGACGACCGATCGTTGATCGCGGCGATGTCGAGCCGCCCGCCGAATTCGGCGACGACGGCCGCCGCGCGCTGCTCATCCAGCGCCACCGCGAGCATCGCACCGCCCGCGGGCAGCGCGCCCATCAGCCGTCCGCGCGCCGCGACCAGCGCACAGGCATCCGGCAACGACCAGACTCCGGCCACGTACGCGGCCGCCAGCTCGCCGATGGAGTGCCCGATCAGCAGATCCGCTGTCACACCGAAGGATTCGACCAACCGGTACAGCGCGACCTCGAACGCGAACAGCGCGGGCTGGGTGAATTCGGTGCGGTCGAGCACCTGCCCGGAATCGGTGAACATCACCTCGCGCAGCGAACGTCCCAGCAGCGGATCGAACGCGGCGCACACCTCGTCCAACGCGGCGGCGAATGCCGGGAACGCGCGGTACAGCTCGGCCCCCATGCCGGCGCGTTGGGCGCCCTGGCCGGTGAACAGCAGCGCGGTGCGTCCGCTGAGCGCCTCGCCGGCCGCGACCGTGGACGACATGCGCCCCGCGGCAAGGTCTTCCAGCCCGGCCAGCAGCGCGGCGCGATCCTCGCCGACCACGGCTGCGCGGTGGCCGAACCGCGCGCGCCGTTCGGCCAGCGCGATGGCGACATCCGCCGGTCGCAGATCCGGGTGGTCGATCAGATGCCTGCGCAGCCGGTCGGCCTGTGCCCGCAGCGCCGGTTCGGTCTTGCCCGACACCAGCAGCGCCACGGTCCCGTCGGGGATGGGCGCTTCGTCTTGCTCGGCGGCCGGCGCCGGCGCCGGCGCCGGTGCTTCTTCGAGGATGATGTGCGCGTTGGTACCGCTGATGCCGAACGACGACACCCCGGCACGGCGAACGCGATCGCGTCGCGGCCACGGCTGGGCCTCGGTGAGCAGTTCGACAGATCCGGCGGTCCAGTCGACGTGTGGGCTCGGCTCATCCACGTGCAACGTCTTGGGCAGCACCTCATGGCGCAACGCCTGCACCATCTTGATCACACCACCAACACCAGCCGCCGCAACGGCGTGACCGATGTTCGACTTCACCGAACCGATCCACAACGGAACCGACCGATCCCGCCCATACGCATTGATCAACGCCCGCGCCTCGATCGGATCACCCAACCGAGTCCCCGTCCCATGCGCCTCCACCGCATCCACATCCGCGGCAACCACACCCGCATCCGCCAACGCCGCCGCAATCACCCGCTCCTGCGACGGACCATTCGGCGCCGTCAAACCATTCGACGCACCATCCTGATTGAGCGCGCTGCCCCGCACCACGGCCAGCACCTCATGCCCGTTGCGCCGGGCGTCGGACAGTCGTTCGACGACCAGCACGCCCACCCCCTCGGCCCAGGTGACGCCATCGGCCGCGGCGGCGAACGCCTTGCAGCGGCCGTCGGCGGCGAGTCCGCGCTGCCGGGCGAAATCGACGAACAGCGCCGGGCTCGCCGCGACACTCACCCCACCGGCGAGCACGAGCGAGGCCTCGCCGCGGCGCAGCGCTTGGCAGGCCAGGTGCAGCGCGGCCAGCGAGGACGAACACGCGGTGTCCACGGTGACAGCGGGGCCTTCGAATCCGAACAGGTACGCCACCCGGCCCGAGATCACGCTCTGCGAGGTTCCGGTCAGCCGGAAGCCCTCGTATTCGCCGGTGACCGCGCGCCCATAACCGGAGGAGGTCGCGCCGACGAACACACCGGTGTCGGTTCCGCGCAGTGTGGCCGGATCGATTCCGGCGTCCTCGAGCGCTTCCCAGGACACCTCGAGCATCAACCGCTGCTGCGGGTCCATCGCGGCCGCCTCGCGCGGGCCGATGCCGAAGAAGCCGGCGTCGAAAGCGCCGGGATCGGCGAGGAATCCGCCTTCCCTGGTGTACACGGTGCCCGGCTTGTCCGGGTCCGGATCGAACAGGCTCTCCAGGTCCCAGCCACGGTCGGTCGGGAATCCGGTGATGGCGTCACGACCACCGGCCACCAGCTGCCACAGCTCCTCCGCCGAACCGACGCCACCCGGGAAGCGGCATCCGATGCCGACGATCGCGATCGGCTCATCGGAGCGGGTGCGCCGCGCCACCCGCGGACCTGCCGGGTCCACCCCTTCGAGGCGGGCTCGGACCAGCTTGGTCACCGCACGCGGGGTCGGATGGTCGAACACGAGCGTGGTCGGCAGGTCGGTGCCGGTCGCCTGCACGAGCCGATTGCGCAGTTTCTGACCGCTGAGCGAGTCGAAGCCGAAGTCGGTGAACGGCAGATCGGGATCGATGGCCGCGGCGGAATCGTGTCCGAGCACGGCCGCGGCCTGCTCGGCCACCACCGCGAGGACGAGCGCGTCCCGGTCGGCTTCGGGCGCGGCGAACAGCCGGGGCGCCAGCGGGCCGGCCACCACCGAACCACGCCGGCGCACCGGTACCGGGGCGACGGCAGGCGCTGCGATGGCCGGGTCGACCGGGGTGGCCCGATGCAGCCGCAGCGAGGCGATGGCCAGGATCGGCGCACCGTCGGCGGCGTACGCATGCACCCGGAAGGTGTCGGTGTCGAGCCTGGTCAGGTGCACCCGTGCGGTGTCGGCACCAGGCCGGTAGAGCCGGATGTTCTCGGCCGTCAGTGGCATCGGCATCGTGTCGCCGGAGGACGAGTCGGTGTCGGTATCGGTGAAACCGTCGACGCCCGCGTGCAGCAGGGCGTCGAGCAAGGCCGGGTGAGCACCGAATCGGCTCACCTGGTCACCGGCGGAGTCGTCGAGCGACACCTCGGCGAAGATCTCGTGTCCGCGTTGCCATGCGCTGGTGACGCCCTGAAAGGCCGGGCCGTAGTCGAAGCCGCGTGCGCCGAGCCGGTCGTACAGTTCGCCGACCGGCACCGGGTCGGCCGCGGCGGGCGGCCAGTCGGCGTCCACCGGGGCGGGGGCCTCCGGTGCCGCGGGTGCCAGGGTGCCGGAGGCGTACCTGACCCAATCCGTGCTCGACGTTTCGTCGTCGCTGCCGGGGCGCAGATGGATCGCGAAGGCTCTGCGGCCGAGGTCATCCGGCGTTGCGACGCCGACCTGGATGTCGAGCGCATCGGCGAATCCGGGCAGCGTCGCCTCGAAGCTCAGTTGGGCCACCGTGCTCGCCGCGGCCCGGAGGCCGACCCCGAGCGCGGCCTCGACCAGCGTCGCCGCGGGTAGCACGCGCCTGCCGCGAAGAAGATGATCACCGAGCCAGGGATGGGTGGCCGTGGTCAGGCGGCCGGTGAACAACCATTCGTCTCGGCCCGCGACCGGCACCGCGGCGCCGAGGATCGGGTGATCCGGCTGCACAAGGCCGACGCTGCTCACGTCCCCCGCGCCCGCGCCCGCGAGGTCCGGGGTCCACCAGCGCCGCCGCTGGAACGCGTAAGTCGGCAGGTCGAGCCGGGCGGCCGGAGCCGCGAGCGTGCGCGGTGGCACGTCGATGCCGACGCAGTGCGCGCGGGCCAGCGCGGCCGTGAAATCTCGCGGACCACCGTGGCCGCGCTTGAGGGTGCCGACGACCGCCACTCGGTCGGCCAGGCCGATCGCGCCAGCGGTCAGCTCCACCGCCATCGAGACCACCGGATGCGGGCTCGTCTCCACGAAACCGTTGATCCCGGCCCGCATGAGCGTCTCGATGGACTCCGCGAACCGCACCGGTTCACGCAGCGATCGGTACCAGTACTCGGCGTCCAGCCGCGCGGTGTCGACATAGTCGGCCACGACCGTCGAGAAGAACGGGATATCGCTGGTACGCGGGCGGATCGGCGCCAACTCGCGCAACAGCCGGTCCCGGATCAGCTCGGTGACCTTGGAATGACCGGGCCAGGTGGCGGGCACGAGCCGGGCCCAGACGCCGTCGGCCGCGCAGCTCGCGACGAATTCGTCCAGTGCCGCGGTTTCACCCGAGACCACGGTCTGCGTCGGCCCGTTGATCGCCGCCAGCGACAACCGGTCCCCGAACGGCGCCAACCGGGCAGTGGCGTCGGCGGCGGACAGCCCGACCGCCGCCATACCGCCCTTGTCCGCCAGCATTTCCGCGCCCGCACGCGAGCGCAGCGCGATCACCCGCGCGCCGTCCTCGACCGACAGCGCCCCGATGACGACCGCCGCCGCGACCTCTCCCTGCGAGTGCCCGACGACCACGCTCGGCTCCACACCACTGGCCCGCCAATGCCGCGCCAGCGAGACCATGACGGCGAACAGCACCGGCTGCACCACGTCGACCCGGTCCAGCGATACCGCATCCGGCGCACCGCGCAGCACATCGGTCAGCGACCAGTCGACGTAGGGCGCGAGCGCCGCTTCACATTCCGCGATCGATGCGGCGAAAACGCCACCGGCAGCGAGCAATTCCCCCGCCATGGCGGGCCATTGACTGCCCTGGCCGGGAAGGACGAACGCCACCTTGCGCGGGACCGCGCGCCCGGAGACCACCGCGGCGGCGGACTCGGCGGCGGCGGCATCATCGGAAGGCCCACCGTCCGCGGCGAGCGCCGCCAGCCCCGCCCGCAGTTCGGCCGGGTCCGCGCCGACCACCGCGGCACGCCATTCCAGGGGCGTCCGAGCGTGCATCAGGGTGGACGCGATGTCGGCGGCGCCGGCCTCCGGATGCTCATCCACCCAGGTACCGAGCCGCATCGCCTGCGCGCGCAGTGCGTCTCGGCTGCGAGCCGACAGCGCCCACGACATCACCTGCGGGAACACCGCGGGCTCGGGGCGCTCCGCGGAGCCCGCCGGGGCGATGACCGCAGGGGACGCGGCGGGCACAGCGAGTGGGGCCTCCTCCAGAATCAGGTGGGCATTGGTCCCGCCCATCCCGAACGAGGACACCGCCGCCCGCCGGATCTCGGCGTCGGGCCACTGCTGCACGGCGGTCACCACCCGCAGCCGCAGCTCGTCCAGGGCGATGCGCGGGTTCGGGGCCCGGAAGTGCAGGCTCGGCACGAGTTCCCGGTATCGCAGGCACAGCGCGGTCTTGATCAGGCCGGCGATCCCCGCCGCGCCTTCCAGATGGCCGATATTCGTTTTGACCGAGCCCACCGCCAGCGGCGCGGCTTGCGGACGTTGCGCGCCGTAGGTGTCGCCGAGCGCGGCGGCTTCCACCGGATCGCCCGCCGGAGTACCGGTGCCGTGCAATTCGACGTACTGCACCGTCGATCCCGCGACCCCCGCCGCGGCCAGTGCGGATCGGATGACCGCCGCCTGCGACCGCACGCTCGGAGCGCTCAGCACCTGACGTTCGTTGCCGTTGTTGACCGATCCGCCGCGGATCACCGCGTAGATCCGGTCACCGTCGGCCAGCGCGGCGGCCAGCGGTTTGAGAACCACCACACCGCCGCCCTCGCCGCGCACGATGCCGTCGGCCCGCTCGTCGAACGTATGGCACCGGCCCGATGCCGAACGCGCGCCGAACTGCCCGATGCGTTCGCCGCTCAGCGGTGAGAGGATGAGATTGAGGCCACCGGCCAGCGCCACATCGCATTCGCCGCCGCGCAGCGATTCACAGGCCAGCTGCACCGCGACGAGGGAGGACGACTGCCCGCTGTCCACGACCAGGCTGGGGCCGGTGAAGCCGTAATGGTTGGAGATGCGGTTGGCCGCCACCCCGCGACCGACGGCCGACAGGGCATGCCTGCCGACACCGGAACGGCCTTGTGCGGCCGACAGTTCCGCGAAGTCGGTGCCGGTACTGCCGAGGAAGACACCGGCCCGCGCGCCGGCGACGTCACGGTACCCGGCGTCTTCGAGTGCCTCCCAGCTGAGTTCGAGTCCGAGCAGCTGCTGCGGGTCGATGGCCTTGGCCTCGGCGGGCGGGATGCCGAAGAAGTCCGCGTCGAAATCCGCGGCCGAGTCGAGGTATCCGGCGATCTCCTCGATGCCGGGGCGGTCGGCCGGTGCGGGGCCGACGGCGTCCCGGCCCTCGCGCAGCAATCGCCAATAGTTCTCGAGGTCGGCCGCGCCCGGCATCCGGCACGACATTCCGACGATAGCGATTTCGTTCGCTGGTTCGAGCATGGGGCTTCCTCTATCTCGCCAATTCGATGCCACGGGCCACGGTGTCGTGCTCGTGTGGGTCGGGCCGGTCAGCGCGGATCGCCATGGGCGTTCGCGGTCGGGTGCTCGGAGCCGGGCTCGGGCGCGCGGTGTTCGCCGAGCCAGCGGCGTATCTCGTGGGCCACCGTGGCCGACGCCGCGCCGATGAGTGAGAAGTGGTCGGCATCGACGGTCACCGTGGTGCCGGAATGCAGCCACGCCGGTACCGGTTCGTCCAGCCGCACCCCGGGCAGGGGTGTGGCCGCGCGCAGATCGAAGGTCGGCGCGCTGATGGGTGCGCGATCGCGCTGGTCGAACAGGCGGGCGTACTTCGCCATCGCGATCAGCCCGTGGTCGCCGATCTCGGTGATCTCGTCGCCGAGGTCGATCAGTGTGGTGACGGCGCTGACCAGGACCTGCCGGTTCTGGTCCGCGTCGTCGGGGCAATAGGTGTCGAGCAGGACCACCGCCGCGGGCCCGCGCCCACGCCGCTCGAGCCGGTGTGCCAGCGCGTGCGCGATGGCGCCGCCGGCCGAGTAGCCGACCAGCACCACCGGCCGTTCGGCAGGCATCGCTTCCACCGCCGCCGTCAGATATTCCAGCAGCACATCCCAGCTCTGCGGCAAGGGTTCACCGGCCCGGGTACCGGGCAGGCGCAACGCGGCGACCGTGTGTTCCGCCCCGAGTTCCCGTGCCAGCCTGCCGAATTGATGGGGGCCGGTACCGACGACGAACGACGGCACGCACACGAGAACGGGACCGGCCGCGCCTCGGCTCAGCGGTATCGGCGCCGGCTCCACCGGGTACGGAGCCGCGTCGAAGGTCTCGACGAGTTCGGCTGTCCCCAGCAGCATCGGAATCGCCGCCTCCACCTCGCCGCGCCGGTGGGCGGCGAGCACCAACTCGGTGAGCGCGCCCTTGGTGCCGGGATCGGCGGTGAGCACCGGCGAGGAGACCACGGCGGGTTCCGGCGCCACCTCGGCCAACTGGGTGTTCAGGTACTCGGCCAGCGCCTCAGCGGTGGGATGGTCGAAGACCAGCGTCGAGGGCAGGGCAAGACCGGTGGCCTTGGCCAGCCGGTTACGGAACTCCACACCGGCCAGCGAATCGAAGCCGAGTTCGGTGAACGGTGCCGCCGGATCGATCGATTCGCCGGAGCTGTGCCCGAGGCTGGCCGCGACATGCTCGCGGACGGCGGTGAGCACGACCCCCGCCCGATCGGCGGCCGGTGCGGCGCTCAGCTGCTGAGCAAGCGATCGGACCCGCGCCGCCCGCCGCGGCCGGGCCGTGACCAGCTCGCCGAGCATGGCCGGCAGCGTGCCGGCGGCCGTCCTCGCCGACAGCACCGCTGGATCGAACCGCACCGCGGCATGCACCGGAAGGCCGGTGGCGACCGCGGCATCCAGCAGCGGCATCGCGAACTCTTCGTCCAACGGGAGCAGCCCCTCGCGCCGCAGCCGAGCGACATCGGCGTCGGAGACGGTGCTCGTCATCCCGCTGGTTCCGCGCCACGGACCCCACGCCAGCGCGGTGGCAGGCAGGCCGAGGCGGTGGCGATGATGGGCCAGCGCGTCCAGGAACGCGTTGGCGGCCGCGTAATTCGCCTGTCCTGGACCGCCGACGGTGCCCGCGAACGAGGAATAGAGCACGAACATCGACAGATCCAGCCCGGCGGTGGCCTCGTGCAGATGCCATGCGGCGTCGGCCTTGGGCCGCAGTACCGTGGCCAGCCGGTCCGGGGTGAGATCGCGCAGCAAGCCATCGGCCAGCATGCCGGCGGTATGGACGACGCCGGTCAGCGGGTGGTCGGCGGGCACGGTCGACAGCAACCGGTCGAGGGCCGCCCGATCGGACACATCGCAGGCGACCACCTCGGCCTCGGCACCGAGTTCGCGCAGCTGCCGGACCAATTCGTCCGCGCCGGGCGCGTCCGGCCCGCGCCTGCTGACCAGCAACAGCCTGCGCACCCCGTGCGCGGCGACCAGATGCCTGGCCACCACCGCGCCGAGACCGCCGGTGGCCCCGGTGACGAGCACCGTCCCGGGTGATCCGGTTCGCCCGGCCGCCGCCTGCGCCGGCTCACCCCGGTGCAGTCGCGGCACGTAGGCCACCCCGTCGCGCCACACCAGTTGGTTCTGTTCCGGATCGGCGGTCACGGCGGCGACTCCCGCCAGGTCGTCGTCGGCGGCGCCCACATCGACGATGGCGATGCGGCCCGGATATTCGTGCTGGGCGCTGCGCACCAGCCCCCACACCGCGGCGCCGGCCAAATCCACCGGATCGCCGGGTTCCCGCGCGATCGCGGTCCTGGTGACGACGACTATCGGCGCGGGCCGCTCGAGCAGCTCGATGATCCCGGCCGCCACCTCGGCGAGCCTGGCCTGTACCGCGTCGAGCAGACCGGAGTCGCTCGACGGGTGGCCGGGCCGGATGATCGAGATCTCCGCGTCCGCCCGGTGGGCCGCGCGCGGATCGACCGGGTGCTCATCGAGTTCGCCTCGGGACTGCGACGACACCGGCACCCAGCGCACCTGATACGGGACGCGGCTCGCGCCGGCACTCACCGGATCGCGTAGGGCGTCGGCCGGGATCGGGCGCATGGTCAGTGCCGCGATCCCGATCAGCGGTGCGCCGTCGGTATCGGCGAGCATGACCGAGATCCGCTGGTTGTCAGTTCCGGACGCCCCCGGGTCGGCGGCAGTCAGCCGGACCCGGGCCGACCCGGCTCCGACGGCGTGCAGGTCGACGTTCTCCCACGAATACGGGACGTAGATCTCGCCCTCGGCCGGGGTGGCCGTCAGGCCGGTGAATCGGATGGCGTGCAGCGCCGCGTCCAGCAGGGCCGGGTGGATGCCGAACCCGCCGGCCGCCGAATGCTCCGAATCCGGCAGGTTCACTTCGGCGAACACCTCGCCGTCGCGTTGCCACAACGCGGTCAGCCCCTGGAACAGCGGGCCGTGTCCGTAACCGCGCGCGGCCAGCTCCTCGTACATGCCGGTGATGTCCACCGGCCGCGCACCGGCCGGGGGCCACGTCTTGGCCCACTCGCTCGTATCAGCGGGGGTCGCGGAGGTCAGGGTCCCGGTGGCGTGGCGGGTCCATTCGGCACGGTCGGCCGTGGCGCCGTGGCGCGGGCGCGAATGCACCGACACCGCGCGCCTGCCCGCGTCGTCGGGTTCCTCGGCCAGCACCCGCAGCTCGACCGCGCCGTGTGCCGGGATGGCCAGCGGTGCGGTCACCACCAGCTCGGCCAGCCGTGGGCTACCGGTCATGGCGCCGAGGTGCAGGGCCAGCTCGGCGAAGGCGGTGCCGGGCAGCAGGATAGAAGCGCCGATCTTGTGGTCGGTCACCCACGGATGGCTCGCCGACGACAGCTGCCCGGTGCACACCAGCGCGTCCGAGTCGGGCATCCAGACCGCCGCACTCAATAGCGGATGATCCACCTCGTCCAGTCCCGAGCCGCGCACATCGCCGGTGTCGACCGGTGCCGCGAGCCAGTAGCGCCGATGCCGGAACGCATAGGTGGGCAGAGCGATTCGCCGCGCGGCGGCGAACTGGGGCAGCGCCGCCCACTCCACGCGCACGCCGCTGACGTGCAGTTGGGCCAGCAGCATCAGCACCCGGCGCGCCTGCCCACCGCCCCGGCGGGCGGATGCCGCCGTCAGCGCGGCCGAAACGCTGTCCGCCTCGGCATCGAGACAGCCGCGGGTCATCGCGGTGAGTACCGCATCCGGGCCGAGTTCGACGAACCGCCGCACCCCGGTAGCGGCGAGGGTGGCGATACCCGGCGCGAACCGGACCGCCGCGCGCACCTGCTCGACCCAGTAGGCCGGATCGGTGAATCGCGTACCCACCGTCGCGGTCACGTTGGACACGATCGGCAGCGTCGGCTCCCGATAGGTGAGCTGTTGGGCGACCGCCCGGAACTGTTCGAGCATCGGGTCCATGTGGGCGGAATGGAATGCGTGGCTCACCCGCAGGCGGGTGGTCTTGTGGTTGTGCGCCGACAGCAGCACTTCCAGTTCGGCGATGGCGTCGGCGTCGCCGGAGAAGACCACCGAGGCCGGGCCGTTGACCGCGGCGATCGCCGCTCGATCGCCGTAGCCGGTGAGCAGCCGCAGCGCCTCCGCTTCCGGCACAGCGGCGGCCAGCATCGCGCCGGTGGCCGGGAGCTCGCCCATCAACCGCCCGCGTGCGGCGACGAGCACGCACACATCGCGCAGGGACCAGACTCCGGCCGCGTAGGCGGCGACCAGTTCGCCGATCGAATGTCCGATCAGCACATCCGGGGTGACCCCGAAGGATTCGACCAGCCGCAGCATCGCCACTTCGTAGGTGAACAAGGCCGGTTGGGTGTACTCGGTCCGGTGGAGGTACTGCTCACCGGCGTCGCCGAAAACGATCTCGCGCAACGAGGTGACCTGGGCCGGAAGATCGAGTACCGCATCGAATTCCGCGCACACCTCGTCGAAGGCGGCCGCGAACGCCGGGAAGCGCTCGTACAGCTCCGCACCCATACCGGGCTGCTGTGCGCCCTGGCCGGTGAAGAGGAAGGCCGTCTTACCCGGATGCACCGCACCGGTGATCACCTCGGGCGAGGATGTGCCACCGGCCAGTTCCGCCAAGCGGTCGAGCAACTGTTGGCGATCATCGCCGACTACCGCTGCGCGCCGGTCCAGCTGCGCTCGGGTCTCGACCAGCGACCTGGCCACGCTGTACACATCGGCGTCGGGTCGATCGAGCAGCCAGGACCGCAACCGATCGGCCTGATCACTCAGTGCTGCTTCGGTTTTCGCCGACACCACCCAGACGACCGGCCCGGCGGCATCGCCTGCCGGGACCGGGCGCGGCGGCGCGGGTGCTTCTTCCACGATCACATGGGCGTTGGTGCCGCTGATCCCGAACGACGACACCCCCGCCCGGCGCACCCGCTCCCCCACCGGCCACGCCCGCGCCTCGGTCAACAACCGCACCGCACCCGCCGACCAATCCACATGCGCCGACGGCGCATCCACATGCAACGTCCGCGGCAACACCTCATGCCGCAACGCCTGCACCATCTTGATCACACCGCCGACGCCGGAGGCGGCCACCGCATGGCCGATGTTCGATTTCAACGAGCCGATGTGCACCGGATCGGTCCGGTTCTGGCCGTAGGTGGCGATGAGGGCCTGCGCCTCGATCGGATCACCCAGCGGAGTACCGGTCCCGTGCGCCTCGACCGCGTCCACATCCGCCGGCGACAATCCCGCCGCCGCCAACGCCGACCGGATCACCCGCTCCTGCGACGGACCATTCGGCGCGGTCAAACCATTCGACGCACCATCCTGATTCACCGCCGAACCACGAATCACCGCCAACACCTCATGACCGAGCCGCCGCGCATCCGAGAGCCGCTCCACCGCCAGCACCCCGATGCCCTCGCCCCAGCCGACGCCGTCGGCCGCGGCCGAGAAGGCC